>JBMYJC010000020.1:0-13112 GCA_049594055.1 Luteibaculum sp.
TATACCGCTATACTGGCAAAGGGAATTTAGTTGCCGTAATCTCTAACGGTACGGCGGTTTTGGGCCTTGGGAATATTGGGCCCGAGGCATCTAAGCCGGTTATGGAAGGAAAAGGCTTGCTGTTTAAGGTATTCTCAGATATTGATGTATTTGATATTGAAGTGGATGCCAGCGATGTGGATCGTTTTGTGGAAACCGTTAAGGCTATAGCTCCCACCTTTGGTGGAATTAATTTAGAGGACATTAAAGCACCAGAGGCCTTTGAAATAGAGCAAAGGCTTAAAGAGGAACTAGATATCCCGGTGATGCATGACGACCAGCACGGGACAGCAATTATTTCTTCAGCTGCTTTGCTTAATGCTCTGGAACTAGCAGAAAAGGACATAGAAAAAGTGCGTGTTGTGGTGTCTGGTGCAGGCGCTGCTGCAATTTCTTGTGCCAAGCTTTATTGTGCTCTTGGCGTTCGCAAAGAAAACATCGTCTTGTTTGATTCTAAGGGGGCTATTACTACAGATAGGGATGACCTGGACGAGCGTAAAGCTTTATTTGCCAGCCCAACCAAATTCCAAGATTTAGCTGATGCCCTGCAAGGAGCAGACGTATTTCTAGGATTAAGTATTGGGAATATCATGACAGCAGAAATGTTGTTGTCTATGGCCAATAACCCCATTGTTTTTGCCTGTGCCAATCCAGACCCAGAGATTCCTTACCAGCTAGCCGTAGATACAAGAAAAGATGTAATCATGGCTACGGGAAGGTCGGATCATCCTAACCAGGTGAATAACGTGCTTGGTTTTCCGTACATATTTAGAGGCGCATTAGATGTTAGGGCAACAGATATTAATGAGGAAATGAAACTGGCTGCGGTGCATGCATTGGCCAATCTTGCCAAGAAAACTGTGCCAGATGAAGTGAGCAGGGCCTATGGCTTAAAAAACCTAACCTTTGGTAGGAACAACATTATTCCAAAACCGCTTGATCCCCGTTTAATTTCAGAAGTCTCTATGGCCGTTGCTAAAGCAGCTATAGAATCAGGTGTGGCAAGAAAAACCATTGAGGATTGGCCAGCCTACAAAGCAGAGCTAAAAGCCAGACTTGGAATTGAAAAACGCTTTACTCGGAACGTTTTTGAGGTAGTTAAGCAAAATAAGGTTAGGCGTGTAGTATTTGCCGAGGCAGATAATTACTACATCCTAAAGGCCGCCCAAATTTGTGTGGAGGATGGATTGGCAAAGCCTATTCTGTTAGGCAGAGAGCAAGAAATTAGAGACCTCGAGGTAGAGCACAAACTCAATCTGGAGGGTTGTGAAATTATGGATCCTCGCAGCGATGACCAAGAGGAACTTCGCAACCGCTTTGGAAAAATACTTTTTGAGAAACGCCAGCGGAAAGGTTTAACGCTGTGGGAGGCTAACAAGGCCATGAAGGAGCGCAATTATTTTGGATCCATGTTGGTGGAAACTGGAATGGCCGAAGCATTTTTGAGTGGAATAACCCGTTCTTATGGTGAGGTGCTGCGCCCAGCTCTTCGTTGCGTTGGAACAGAGCCTGGGGTTAAACGGGTAGCGGGAATGTATGTAATGCTCACCAAAGACAGACCCTTCTTTTTTGCCGATACCACGGTTAACCTTAATCCCAGTGTAGAAGAAATAGTAGAAATAACTGTGCTCACGGCCAAAACGGTTAAGAAGTTTGGAATTGAACCTCGTGTGGCGCTGCTATCCTACTCCAATTTTGGCTCCGCGGAGGGCATTGATAGTGAGAAGATGAAAGAAGCAACCGCCATCCTGCACCGCGATTATCCCGATTTGATAGTAGATGGTGACATACAGGCAAATTTTGCCGTGAATAATGAGCTAATGCGTGAGAAATTCCCATTCTCAAAACTATTGGATCAGCGCACAAATACCCTCATTTTTCCCAATCTGGCTGCCGGAAATATTGCCTATAAATTATTGGATGAAATGGGCGGTATAGAAACGTTAGGGCCAGTTTTAATGGGAATGAATAAACCCTTTCATATTCTAACACTGGGTTGCTCCGTTAAGGAGATTATCAATATGGTAGCCATTGCCGTATTAGATCACGAAACCAGAAAATCTTAAACCGAGGTATGATCCATTTTTTGCAAGGACAAATCGAAGAAAAAAGTCCAACTCACCTTTTGTTGGATGTTAATGGAGTGGGTTACTGGATTCATATTTCGCTTCAAACCTTTGAGAAAATTCCTAACGCGGGTAAATACCGCATTTACACGCAGCAAATAATTAGAGAGGATGCCCATTTAATCTTCGGTTTTGCTAGTCTGGATGAGCTGGAAATGTTTCGACTACTAATTGGTATTTCGGGAGTAGGCGCGGCCACAGCTCGTCTAATTTTGTCATCTTTGTCGGCCGCTGAAATTAAAGTTGCTGCTACCTCAGAAGATGTGGCAAGCTTTAAGAAGGTAAAGGGAATAGGGGCTAAATCTGCAGAGCGCATTGTGTTGGAGTTGAAGGATAAGTTTAAAGGAGAAGAATTAGAAAATATTCCCAGCTTAGGAAACAATACTTTACTCAACGAGGCGTTATCTGGCTTATTGGTCTTGGGCTTCGATCGTCAAAAAGCGCAAAAAGCTTTGGATCGTATTTCAAAAGAAAACCCTGGATCGGTTGAAATGGCAATAAAAGCTGCGCTAAAACTGTTGTAATTGTTTGTGTTGGTTTCGGGAAAAAAAGTTGTAGCTAAATACATTCCAGCCTGTTTATTGGTGTTCTTGGCCTGTACCCAGCTGCATGTACGTGCCCAAGAATCTCCCGATTCCAGTAATGTAGATCTGCCTTTTCCACCTAAAGACAATTTTGGTGCAGGCGATGACTACAGTCCGCCCTTTAACCTAAACCAACCCTCCAATTTTGGTACTCAAGTTAGGTACAACCCGCTTACTGGGGAATATACCGTGTACAAGAAAATTGGGGATCGCTATGTGCGTTATCCCAAATCTTTTACGGTTGAGGAATACCTGAATTACGACCTGGATAAATCCATCCGAGAATACTGGCAAACCAAGCAAGAAGCACAGGCTCTTGAGTCTGAAGGGGATGCAAGGGCAGAAAAGCCACTTTTAGGATTTGAGATTGAAAGTGAGAGTTTTGACCGAATTTTTGGTGGAAATCGCATTGATATTCGTCCGCAAGGGCAATTGGAGATAGATTTTGGGGTGAACGTGAGTAAAACGGAAAACCCCGCACTGGCAGAACGGCAGCGGAGAATAATTACCCCGGAATTTAATCAGCGCATACGCTTATTGGCCAAATTGGAGAAAAACTCAAGCTCTCTACCAATTACAATACAGAAGCCACCTTTGATTTTGAGAATGAAATGAAGCTGGATTACTCTGGTGGTGAGGATGATATCATCAAAAAGATAGATGCTGGAAACGTTTCTCTGCCGTTAAACAACAGCTTAATTACCGGAAGCCAGAGTTTATTTGGTATAAAAACGCAATTGCAATTTGGGCGTTTAACCGCAACCACTGTGTTCTCGCAGCAAAAAGGGAAACGCTCAGAAATTGAAGTAACGGGCGGAGCACAAACCAGCGAATTTGAGATTAAGGCCGATGAGTACGAAGCCAACAAACACTACTTCCTGTCCAACTTTTTTAGAGATCAGTACGACAAAGCTTTGGCGAGCTTGCCCAATGTAAACTCCGGGGTGAATATTACCAGGATAGAGGTTTGGATAACCAACTACACCAACACCACAGAGGATACAAGAAACATTGTTGCCCTATCGGATTTAGGGGAAGATCAAAAACACCAAACCCCCAACTATGGGCCTGGATTTACTTTTCAAGATTTAGATCCAGGAGAACAGCCTGGAAATAACCAGAATAATATTTATGGATTTACTTCAAATAACAATGGAATCCGCGGTTTTTCCGATGCCTCTAATCAATTAGAAAGCAGTGGTTTTAGTTCAGCTATTCACTTTGAGAAAGTGGAGAGTATGCGAAAACTTCGCGATAATGAATTTAGCTTAAATCCCCGTTTGGGTTTCCTTACACTGAACTCGCAGCCGCTTAATAACGATGAGGTTTTAGCCGTTGCTTTTGAATATACCTTAAACGGTAAAACGTATCAGGTAGGTGAATTTTCTACCGATGGAATCAATCCTCCCAATGCCTTGATTCTAAAATTGATAAAGCCCACATTATTAAATCCCCGTTTGCCCTTATGGGATTTGATGATGAAAAACGTGTACAGCATCAATGCTTACCAGGTAAACCAGGAAGATTTTGTTTTAAACGTGCTTTACAACAGCCCTGCTTTGGGTGTGGATTTAAATTATCTACCCATAACCAATGTAGAGACGGTCCCTCTTCTAAATGTACTTTCCCTGGACAGACTAGATGCTGTGGGGGCATCTAACCCAGATGGTGTTTTTGATTTTGTGGATGGTGCGCACATAAGCGGAGGAACCATCAACGCCAGAAATGGTAGGATTTACCTCACCACCGTTGAGCCCTTTGGGGAGAGCCTTCGAAAAGAATTGGCCAACCGCAATGTTCCACCCAATTTGATTGATTCGGTTGTTTTTGAGGAGCTATACGATTCTACCATTTTTGCTGCTCAGCAAATACCGGAGAAGAACCGATACAGTATGGCGGGATCCTATAAATCGGCTTCGGGTGCAGATATTTCGCTAAGTGCGCTTAACGTACCAGAGGGTTCTGTTGTAGTTTCTGCTGGTGGGGTAGTACTGCAAGAGAACACAGACTACACCGTAGATTATAATTTGGGTAGGGTTACCATCATTAACCAAGGTCTTTTAGATTCTCAAACACCTATAAAAGTAAGTTTAGAGTCCAACTCTCTGTTCTCCATCCAGCAGAAAACCTTGGTGGGAGGACGTTTTGATTATCGGGTAAACAAAGACATTAATATTGGAGCGACCATCATGAATTTGAGTGAGCGCCCCATTACTCAAAAAGTGAATTTTGGTGATGAGCCCATCAATAACACCATTTTTGGTTTCGATGTGGCCTTTCAGCGCGAGGCTCCCTTTTTAACCAAGTTGGTTGATAATATCCCATTTATCTCTACCAAAGAGCCTTCCAGCATTAGTTTCAATGGAGAATTTGCTCAATTAATTCCGGGGCATTCAAGGGCTATTGGAGAGGAAGGTAATGCGTACATAGACGACTTTGAAGGAAGCCAAAGCACCATTGATTTGCGATCGGTAACAGGCTGGACGCTTGCTTCAACGCCCCAAGGCCAGAGCGATTTATTTCCCGAGGCTACCGTGCCCAACCAGCTGGATTACGGGTTTAAGCGCGCCATGCTTTCCTGGCACGTGATTGACCCCTTATTCTTTAGAAACAACAACCTAACTCCACCCAACATAGACGAGGAAATTCGTTCTAACCATTTCCAAAGAGAGGTATTGGAGCAAGAGGTCTTTCCAAACCGCCAATTGGCACCGCAAACCCCAGCAAACATTGCGGTTTTTGATCTGGATTATTTCCCCAATGAGCGAGGGCCTTACAACTACACCACTGCTCTGGAACCCGATGGTACGCTTTCCAATCCACAAGAGAGTTGGGCGGGTATCATGAAACGAATCAGCACCAGTAACTTCGAGCAAAACAACGTAGAGTTTATCCAGTTCTGGGTGATGGATCCTTTTAACCAGGACTCAGAAAATCAAACAGGGGGAGACTTATACTTTAACCTGGGGAACATTTCGGAGGATGTACTTAGAGATTCCCGAAAGAGTTTTGAGAATGGACTTCCAAAAAACGCAGCCGATACCGATGCGCAGGTAGATACCACGATTTGGGGGGTTGTACCTAGAAAACAAAGCATTGTTAACGCTTTCGACAACTCCGATAATTCAACGGTAACACAGGATGTTGGATTTGATGGTTTGGGCGATGATGCAGAAAGAGAGTTTTTCCAATCCTACCTAAATGCCATACGCGGAAGCTTGGATCCCGCGGCCTTTGCTTTTATTGAGCAGGATCCCTCCAACGATAACTACCATTACTACCGGGGTACGGATTATGACAACCAATCATTGGATATCATAGATCGCTACAAGCGGTATAACATGGTGCAAGGGAACTCGCCAACCACAGCGGATAGCCCGGAGAATTATCCAACTTCTGCAACCGCAATGCCCTCTAATGAAGATGTAAACCTGGATAATAACCTCTCGGAGAGTGAGAGCTATTTCCAGTACAGAATATCCTTGAGGCCAGAGGACATGGTTGTTGGACAGAATTACATCACCAACGTGGTGGAAGCGGTACCCGAGTTGCCAAACGGCCAGGAAAAGCCAGTTAAATGGTATCAGTTTAAAGTTCCGATTAGAGAGCCTCAGAAGAGTGTAAATGGCATTCAGGATTTTAGGGCTATTCGTTTTATACGGATGTTTATGAAGGGGTGGGAACAAGAGGCACATTTGCGTTTTGCCAGACTGGAGCTGATAAGAGGAGAGTGGAGAAAATACCAGAAAGACTTATTAGAAGAGGATGCCCCAATTCCTGCCCAGCCAACAGTATTTGATATTGCCGCGGTTAACATTGAAGAGAATTCGCAGCGCGATCCCGTGAGCTATGTTTTGCCACCGGGCATTGTTCGGGAGCAAGATGCTTCCAGCACCAACCTGAGAGAGCTTAATGAGCAATCCTTAGTACTTAGAGCAGAAAATTTAAATGATGGTGAGGCCAAAGCGGGTTTTAAAAACACCCTGTTCGATGTACGGCAATACGAGAAAATACAGATGTATGTCCATGCCGAGAACATCAGTCCTAATCAGTCTTTACCCTTTGAATACGGGGATGTTTCGGTTTTTATACGAATGGGTAGCGACTTTGACGAGAATTACTACGAGTACGAAATGCCATTAACTCCGACAAATATCAGCGGAGGTAGGGTAACAGATCCCGGTGCAGTTTGGCCAGAGGCCAATAACATGATTATCGAGTTTAAAGATCTGGTTAATGCAAAGCTTGCGCGCGAGCAAAGTTCAGCGCCATCAAATTTTCCGTTTTATGTAGATCAGCCCAGGGCTCGAATTACGGTAAAGGGTAACCCCGTCTTGAGTGAGGTTACCACCTTGATGATTGGTATTAGAAACCCCTTAGCAGCCAGGAATCAATGGGCCGTTGATGATGCGCGGATTAGATCAGTTGAGGTATGGGTGAATGAATTACGTCTTACCGATTTCACCAACAACGGGGGTTGGGCCGCGGTGGGGCGCTTGAGTGCCGACCTAGCCGATTTTGGTACGGTTGCAGTTGCGGGTAATTACAGTACCCCTGGTTTTGGAAGTATTGAGAAAAAGGTAAACGAGAGGCAACAGGATACCCGTATGGGTTACGATGCTCAAACCAACCTGGAGCTCGGGAAGTTTTTTAATGAAACTAGTGGGATTAAAATACCCATGTACCTGAGTTATCAGGACCAAAGAATTACGCCTCGTTACGATCCCTTATCTCCAGATGTGGAATACGACCAGTATGAAGATCCCGAATTAAGGAGGGATAGACTGGCTAGAGGGCAAACCGTTACGCAGCGAAAGGCTATCAATTTTTCGGGAATTAGAAAGGAACGAACCTCCGCAGAAGAAAAGCCACGCTTTACAGATATAGAAAACTTCTCGGTGAGCTACGGTTATAACGAAACCAATTTCAAGGATATCAACCTGGAAAACCGAACCAAGAAAAATTACCGGGGTGGCTTGACCTATGGCTTCAATAACCAACCTAAAAATGTAAAGCCCTTCGAGAAAATTAAATGGTTCCAGGACGGGAAGTACTTTGCCCCCATTAGAGATTTTAATGTATTCCTGGGGCCACGTAGCTTAGGTTTTAATACCACCATTAACCGTTCATACACGGAGCAGCAATTGCGAAAGAACGTTGATAACGAGGCCTTTCTTCCGCCAGCCCCTACTTTCACTAAAACCTTTACCTGGGATAGGGTCTACGATTTAAAGTACGATTTAACCCGCTCTTTAAAATTTACTTATAACGCCAACAACCAAGCTATTATTGGTGAGCCGGCTGGAAGGGTAGACAAAGATTTTGAGGAGGAGTATCAGGCTTTTAAAGACTCCGTTTATGCCAGTATTAAAAAGGGAGGAGAAACCACTCATTTTACCCAGAATGTAGCCCTAAATTACAATGTGCCATTGAGTAAAATACCGGCTTTAGATTGGATGGATGTTAACCTGGGTTATCAGGGTGGATACGATTGGCAAAGGGCTCCTTTTGCCCAGGATACGCTTGGGAATACTATTCAAAACTCCAGCACTAAAACCATAAACGGCCAAGCCACTTTTACTACGCTTTACAACAAAATAAAGCCCTTAAAGGAAGTAATTGCCAAAAAGAACAAAGCCAGAAGGTCTCGTTCAACCTCGCGCAGAACAGTTAAGGCTGCAGGAGCACTTAAAAGCTTGGCAGATACCGCGGACACTAAAAAGGAGAAAAATCCGGACAGGTTAAGCTTTGGAGAGAACTTTTTAAGCTTACTGATGTCGGCCAAAACTGCTAACATCACTTACAGCGAAAGCCGAGGGATGTTGCTGCCTGGCTATGGAAGAAAATCCAACGTTATTGGGATGGATCCCGGTTTTAATGCTCCGGGCTTAGGATTTGTTTTTGGAGAGCAAAACGAAGAATTTCCATTTGAAGCAGCCAGAAAGGGTTGGTTAATCCAGGAACCGGAACTGTACCAACCGTACACTACCACGTACACTAAAGAATACAACATCCGTTTAAACCTGGAACCCATTAAAGACTTTAGGTTGGACATGAATTGGAACCGAGAATACACCGAATCCACATCCAGCTTTTTTAGGTATGTAGACAGTCTAAATTTCTGGGACAATCAAAGTCCAACAGAAAATGGATCGGTAAGTATGTCTATCAATGCCATTCGTACCTCATTTGTAAAGGACGATCCGGAAAATTTCACCAATAAGTTGTTTGACAACCTTCTTGCAAACCGAGAGGTACTTTCCCAGCGTGTAGCGGAAGAGTTTGATCCCAATTTACCAATAGATTCAGCGGGGTATTATCAGGGTTTTGGTGCTAGCTCGCAGCAAGTTTTAATTCCGGCATTCTTGTCGGCATATTTGGGTAAAAATCCGGGCAGGATAGAGACCAGCATTTTTAATATACCGGCCGGGCCCAACTGGAATGTGAATTACACTGGTTTAAGTAGGGTGGAGCTGTTTCAAAAATTATTTAGGAACGTGTCCTTAACCCATGGATACAAGGCCACGGCAAGAGCAAGCTATACAACCAACGTACAGGTAACTGATGCGCTACGCAATAACACGCCATTACCGCGTAGTCCGGACGGTAATTTCCTACCAGAAAAACAAATTAGCAGCATTGCCTTTCAGGAGAGTTTTGCGCCTTTAATTGGGTTAAATATTTCCTGGAAAAACAGCTTGAGCACCAAGATTGCCATGAATAAAGACCGTCAGGCGTCTTTGAGTTTATCCAACCAACAGATTACAGAGGTAAAAAGTACCGGTTTCGACATTGGATTGGGATACCGTTTCCGCGATGTGAAGTTCCCGATCAAACTGGGTAAAAAAGAGGTGCGCAGCGACTTAAACGTGAATGCCCAGGTAACCATTGCCAAGAATGTTACCGTGATTCGCAAGATCAACGAGGGGGTGAATGATCCAACCGATGGAAGGTTAACTATCTCTATCCGAACCAATGCCGATTACGTTGTGAACTCCAAAATTACCATAAGAGCCTACTACGAGCGCAACGTAACCAAGCCAGTTCTATCCATTCCATTCCCAACATTTAACACCCGCGCAGGGCTTAGTTTACGCTTTTCCTTTTCGCCCTAATTTGAGGCTATCTTGATTTGATTATTTTTGGCGCAAAGCAGATCAAATAAGATGAAATTACCAGAAGATTTATTGTACACCAAAGACCACGAGTGGGTTAAAATAGAAGGTGATATTGCCACTATCGGTATTACCGATTTTGCCCAGGGAGAGTTGGGAGATATCGTATTTGTAGATGTGGATACCGTTGGCGATGAAGTAGAGAGCGGAGAAGTATTTGGTTCCGTTGAGGCCGTTAAAACCGTATCCGACTTATTTATGCCATTGAGTGGTGAGGTAATTGAGTTTAACGAAGAGTTAGAATCTGCTCCCGAGTTAGTTAATGAAGACCCCTACGGTAAAGGTTGGATGATTAAAATTAAATTGTCCGATACCGATACCTCCTCCTTGTTATCTGTAGCAGATTACAAAGCAATAATTTAAAGTGGTTTACCGCTTCCATCTGGCGGCTTGTATCTGGGCATTTATTATTGCCGTGTTAGCCCTTATTCCGGCCAACATGTTCCCGGATGAAGACCTTTTGGGAGCATTAAAGTTGGATAAGCTCATCCATTTCTTGGAGTATTTTATTCTCTGTTTACTGGTAATGGTTGGCTTTAAAAAGCACTATTTCTACGGAGGTTTTAATTACCATCCCAATATCTCGGCCATTGTGGCCTGCGTGTTTTTTGGGTGCATCATAGAATTGCTGCAGAATTTTGTTACCACCCGCAGTTTTGAATGGAAGGATATTTTAGCCAACAACGCTGGAATTCTTGCCGGTGTAATTGTGTTTAGGTGGATTTACGGTAAACGACTTTTTTACGCCTAGCGCATAATTTAAATGCCATATTTGGCGTTTGAGATAGAGCAAAAAATGTATTTTTGACGCAAACAGAGCGGCCATGGAAGTAAAGAAAAACCCCGAGGCAAACCTTGAAAAGAAAAGAGCTGGATTCCTATTTGTGGGATTGGTCTTTTCGCTAGCAGTGGTTTTACTCGCTTTTGAATACACCACCTATGATCAAACAGCAAGCGAGCTGGGAGATCTTCAGTTGGATCTTATCGAGGAAGAAATTGTACCTATTGCACAAGTGCAACCACCTCCACCCCCTCCACCACCAAAGCCTACTACCGTAATCGAAATTGTTGATGACGAAGAGGATGTAGAAGAGGAATTGGAAGTGATGGACTTGGAGGTAGATGAGAATACAGACGTAGAGTTTGTTGAAATGCCTGCTGAGGAAGTAGAGGAAGAGGAGATCTTCACCATTGTGGAGAAAATGCCATCCTTTCCTGGTGGAGTTGAGAAATTGTACCAATTTTTGGGTAACAACATCAAATACCCAACAATGGCTCAAGATGCCGGAATTCAAGGGGTTGTGTATGTAACCTTTGTTGTTGAGAAAGATGGTTCTGTAACCGATGCGAAAGTACTGAGAGGTATTGGCGGAGGTTGTGATGAAGAGGCCTTACGCGTTGTGCGTAAAATGCCTAAATGGGAACCAGGTGAGCAGCGCGGTAAAAAGGTGAAAGTACAGTACAACGTACCAGTGAGATTTACCTTAAGATAGATTCGATATCCAAGTAGATATTTAAAGCTCTGGCTTTTGTCAGGGCTTTTTTTATGCTTTCTTTTAATTAGTACACCTTCTTCAGCAATATGGATAACTCCCTGTCGTTTTACAGTAAAAAACGATGGGAAAATTTAAAGAAGATTCATTAGCCCTGGAGAAAAAGAGACCACAATTCTTTTTATTGGGCTTTGTAGTTGCTTTAAGTGCGGCTTTAATGGTTTTAGAGTACCGAGGAACGGAAGAGAAAACACCTATTTGCAAGGGTGATTTCTTTGAGGCATCCCTTATTCCAATAGAACAAATTCCCATTGCTCGCATAGAGAAACCGGTTCCACCTAAACCAAAAGTTAATCTCAGCGATCAGTTTAAAATCTCAGATGAGCCGGTGACGCAAGCAAGCGATGCAGATCAGCTCGTTCCCAACATACCCGAGCCTCCTGTGAATTTACCCATTATGGGCCCTATTGCCGATCTGGATACGACTACAGAAGAAGTAATTCATACACAGGTGGACAAAATGCCACAATTTCCGGGTGGAGTCGAGAAACTGTACGAGTTTTTGGGTAAAAACATCAAATATCCTAGCATGGCTTTAGATGGTGGCATCCAAGGTGTGGTATATGTAACCTTTGTCGTTGAGAAAGACGGATCGGTCTCAGATCCTAAAGTGCTGCGTGGAATAGGCGGAGGATGCGATGAGGAAGCGCTTCGTGTGGTTCGCAAATTGCCAAAATGGGAACCAGGAGAACAGCGCGGTAGGAAAGTAAAGGTGCAATACAATGTACCCGTTCGATTTAGATTAAAGTGAGTTTAGTACTCTAATCACCTAAAGGGCCTTGGGGAAACCTTGGCCCTTTTTTGTTTAAAGATTTTATCCTGTACTCTTTGTGCTTAACAATCCCGGGAGCTAATCATAGGATTTAAAACCTTATTATCATCCACCAGTTTAGTAACTATGGCATTGGTAGAATTAACAGATCGCGGGTGGTTTTGCAGAGCCGGAGATTTTTTTATCGACCCACACCGCTCTGTGCCCAAGGCCTTTATTACACACGGTCATGCCGATCACGCCAGAAAGGGCAATGAGCAATATTTCTGCACGCCCTTAACGGCACAAATTCTCAAACTTCGCCTGGGCGCAGAATTTGTCTTTCATCCTATGTCTTTCAATGAGGAAATGCGAATAAACGGAGTTCGGGTTTCTTTTCATCCCGCAGGTCACGTTCCAGGTTCTGCCCAATTGCGGATAGAGCACAAAGGTGAGGTCTGGGTTATTTCTGGCGACTACAAATTGGAAGATGATGGTTTGAGTGCGCCCTTCCAGGCAGTAAAATGCCACCATTTTATTAGTGAATGCACCTTTGGTTTACCTGTATTTCAGTGGCGACCGCAGCAGAGAGTAAAGCAGGAGATTCTTGCGTGGTATGATGAAAACTGCCTAAACGAGCATTGCTCTTTTTTAAATGCCTACTCGCTTGGAAAAGCACAACGACTCATTCATTTGCTGGTGGAAGAGCTGGAGGAAATTTGGGTGCATCCCGCTGTAGGGCAATTAAACCAGGTTATTTTACCTGATTCCGTGCAGAAAAAAACACGCATCGTACATGATAGCATACCTGAAAATATTGCGAAAAAAGCCTTGGTGATTCTACCTCCACAAGGAAATGTAAAAACGGGTAGAGTACCAGTTAA
>JBMYJC010000021.1:0-13030 GCA_049594055.1 Luteibaculum sp.
GAAAGCATGGCGGGAGAAGAAAAGAATATATTAATTGTTAGGTTCAGCTCCATCGGTGACATTATTCTAACCACACCTATAATTCGCTGTTTGCGAAAAAAGTATCCCAAGGCCAAAATTCATTATCTAACCAAGGCATCTTTTCATTCTGTGCTGGAGGCTAACCCCTATTTAGATAAGGTATGGAAGTGGGAAGAGGTGCTGGAAAACATGTCTCGGCTGAAAGCGGAGAATTTTAATGCCATAGTGGATTTACATAAAAACCTGCGAAGCCAAAAAATTAAACGCTTTCTGGGGGTGCAGTCTTTTAGTTTCGACAAACTCAACGTTAGGAAATGGCTTTGGGTGCAGACAAAAAATAAATCCATTATGCCCGCAAAACATCTGGTGGATCGATATTTTGAAGGATTGAGCGAATGGAATGTGGAGTATGATGGAAAAGGCCTGGATTATTTTTTTCCTCCAGAAACTAAAATGCCCGAGCAATTAAATGGCCTGAATTATTGTGGGATTGTACTGGGGGCAGCCCACCTTACCAAACAGATCCCACTTTCTATAATTGAGGATCTTATCCCGAGAATAAAATTACCCATAGTGCTATTAGGAGGGCCAGGCGATTTAGAAAAGTCAAAAAGTCTGGAAAACAAATTTCCCCAAGTAATAAATAAGGTTGCTAAGAGCAGCTTGCATGAGAGTGCTATGATGGTTAAAAATGCAAAGGCATTAATTACATCAGATACGGGCCTTATGCATATGGGTGCGGCTTTCAAAACTCCCATGGCTGTTTTGTGGGGTAATACCGCGCCTGAATTAGGGCTTTATCCCTTTGAGCACCCTCAGTTTAAAAATTTTGAGGTGGATGGATTAAGCTGCAGACCCTGCTCAAAAATTGGAAAGAAAAAGTGCCCCAAAGGGCACTTTAAATGTATGTTAACACAGGATGTGCCGGCTATTGCCAGCTATATCAATAGTTTTTAGCCTTTATTTAATTCCTCTTCTGGAAAAAACAGCGCTTTTAATTCGGTAGCCTCTTCCGGTTTCATTTTTCCGCCCAGAATAAGGCTCAATTGTTTTCTTCGCAAGGCGGCCTCGTAGCGCTCTTTTTCAATTTCGCTTTCTGGTATCAATTTGGGCACTTCAATGGTGGAGCCATATTGATCTACAGCTACAAAATTGTAAATGCCTGTTGCACAGAGTTTTCTGGAGTTTTTCCCGGCTACATCGGTATAAACGTCAATGTAGATTTCCATGGAAGAGCTAAACGCACGGGAAACCTTTGCTTCCAGCGTTACAACGTCTGCCAGTTTAATGGGGTGATTAAAAGTTACATTTCCAACAGAAGCGGTTACCACCACTCTTCCGCAAAACCTTCCGGCAGCAATGGCTGCACAGTTATCCATCCAAGCCAAAAGTTCTCCACCAAATAAATTACCCAGGGTATTGGTGTCGTTAGGTAACACAATCTTTGAAGTAGTAACTAGCGTATCTTTTGCTAAAATTTTCTTTTTCAAAAGCTCTATTTTCGGGCAAAATTACCGCTTTTTATATGGATTTCACGGCTTTTAAAGCATTGCATTTGGTTTTTATGGTGGCTTGGTTTGCTGGCTTGTTTTACATACCCCGGCTTTTTGTGTACCATGCAGAGGCCTCAAAAAAGAATAGTCCAGAAAAGGAGATTCTGGAAAAGCAGTTTAAAATTATGGAGCGCCGGTTGTGGTATATCATTACCTGGCCTGCCTGTATTTTAACTCTCGGGTTTGGAATAGCTATGCTGGTGGCCAATCCAGCCTACTTAACCATGTCTTGGATGCACCTTAAGCTATGCTTTGTTTTAGCCTTGTTTCTTTATCACCTGAGTTGTGGCAGAATGTTTCGGAAATTTCAAAAGGATGTTATTCCCGGTACTTCCCTTCGCTTTAGGTTGATTAATGAAATTGCAACCATCCTATTAATCGCCATTGTTTTTGTAGTAGTGTATAAAGACGTACTAAACTGGATTTATGGCGTGCTGGGAATTCTGGGAATTGCGGTATTGCTTACGCTCAGTATTTTCCTCTATAAGAAGAGAAGAAAAGCTGATTAGATTTTAACGTACCAAAGGTCTAGACCTAAGGCTTTAGAAGCTTTTTTCATGGCCTCTTTCACCTCAGTTTTGTTCTGGTATTTCCCAATGCAAACGCGATAAAGGCCGTGCTTAAACTCGGCAATATAGGCATCGTGTCCTTGGGCCTTTAAGTCCTCAACTGCAGTATTCGCGTTGCTTAATTCCTTAAAACAACCCGCAATTATTTGATATTGAAATTTGGTGTTTACCTTCTCTGGAAGTTGAACTGCAAAGTGGCTTTCGTTAATGTTTAAGACCTGGATACCATTTCCTTGAATGGATTTCTCGGCCAACATGTTTATTTCCTCCTCATTGTCTATTAAGGAAGGAATGTAACCCCTGGTTTGGTATTGGCTCACTTCATTACCAATTCCCCCCAGGTTGGCAATAAAACCCGATCCGGATGAGTCAATAAGCAATCCTGCGCCTATACATATGGGAAGTGCGAGGGAGGCGGCAATTTTTAACCATTGCTTGTTTTTCCCAGTCTTAATCTCTTTGGGTTTGATAGCAGAATGGGCAGCGTCTCCTTTAATTGCTCTTAATTTAACAATGGCGGCAGGTAGTGCCACACTTTCCAGTCCTGGCTCCGGACAAATAATGGAATCTTGAACCGGACATTCTTCAAAATGTAATTCTGCCTCTTTTAAATAAATACTGCCCACTCCTGGAAGCAAGAGCTTTTTATTTTCCTGTAATGCTTGTGCAATTTGAGCGCCTTCGGTTTCAACCAAGGCTTCAGCGCTTGCTTGGTCTATATCAAAATAGTTGGAAACTTGTTGGGCAAGCTCATGGCGCTCGTCAACAAGACCCGCATAAAAACGCAGTTTTTTTCCGGGTGGATAAATCCGGGCGTCTTCCCCAGCTATCTCGGCGGGAATGGAATAAACCAAAAATCCTCCGATACCGGGAATAACTACGCGCTCGTTTTGAATTAAAAGCGCACTAAACTGTTTTTCGTATCTGTAGCGTATCATTATAGCTAAAGTACAAAATCGTACCCTGCTGATCTATGTCAAGTTTTCAACCTTTGTTTATAAGTATGTTATTAAAACTTGTTGATATCCTCTGGACTGTCTATCCCTTGGGAAACATAGCTTGTAATTCCCACACCAATAGAAAATCCTGAACTTAGCCACCGCAATTGCTCCAGCGATTCGTAAAGCTCTAAATCCGACTGTTTTAACTGTGCGATTTTTGGGATTGAACCCGAAGAGAAAGCGTAAATACCGATGTGTTTTAAAAATCCATCGAAAGGAATATCCCGGTAGAATGGGATTGGGGCGCGCGAAAAATAGAGGGCCTTTGCATGTTTGTTTAGTACAACTTTTACGCTGTTTGGGTTTAGATATTCTTCTTTATCCAAGCTTTTGTTGGCCAAGGTTGCAATTTCAAAGTTTTGTTCCGCAATAAGCCCAATAACTTGGTCTATAGCCTCTGGGGCTATTTTGGGTTCGTCTCCTTGAACATTTATCAGGATATCAAATGCACCTTTCTGCTTATTCCACACCTCAAAGCAACGGTCTGTTCCGCTCTTATGGTCTCCTGTCATTGCGGCTTTTCCCCCAAAATCCAGCACGTGATCCAGGATGCGTTGGTCATCGGTAGCAACTATTATTTCCGAGGTTTTTTTACTTTTCTCTACCTGTTTGTAAACGCGTTCAATCATGCTCATGCCCTGTATTTCGGCAAGGGGTTTACCTGGAAAACGGGTAGAGGCGTATCGAGCAGGAATTACACATAAAGCTTTCATGCACGCAAGTAAATGAAAACCCAGTATAGCAACGCACAAATAATTTTGGCCCTGCGCAAATACCCCAATGTGGGTTTTACCACAGGTAGAAAGCTGCTATCTGCCGTAAATTATGATGCACAGCGTTTGGTGGATTTGAACCTTGCGGATTTTGAAGAAACAGAGGGAATTAGCGCTAAGTTTTTGGAGGAATGGAATCTTTTGCCCTACCTGGAACAGGCCGAAGAGCAATTAGAACAGGCTAGAGCAAATGGGGATCTCATTCTTACCATAGCTGATGAAAAATATCCGCAGAAATTAAAGCATTTACCAGATGCTCCTTTTGCCTTGTTCGTGCGCGGAAATGTGGAGGCCCTTAACTTAAACAAATCCATTGCCGTGGTGGGTACCCGAAATATTACCGATTACGGGAAGCAGGTATGCCAAAAGCTCTGTGCAGAATTAGTAGCTTCGGGTATAGGAATTATCTCGGGATTGGCATTTGGCGTGGACGCCTGGGCGCATCATACCACTTTGCAAAATGGCGGTTTAACCGGGGCCGTTTTAGGTCATGGGCTACAATTAATCTACCCTTATCAGAATAAAAAGCTGGCGCAAAGGATAATCGACCACGGGGGTTTTGTGCTTTCAGAATACGATTATGGAACTGCACCGGACAGGCAGAACTTTCCCACTCGTAATAGAATTGTAGCTGGGATGACAGATGCCACGCTAGTAATAGAAACTGGCATTAAAGGCGGAAGCATGGTTACTGCCAGTTTTGCTCAACAGTATAATAAGGATGTATTTGTTGTTCCTGGAAGAATTACCGATGAATATTCCCTGGGCTGTTTGGAGTTGCTTAAGCACGATCTGGCCAGGCCGGTGAGCTCTGTAGGTGATATTTTGGATGAAATGGCCTGGAAAAAAATGGAGCCCAACAGCCCGCGACAGCTCAGCATGATTATTCCAGACAAGTTTAAAAGTGTGTATCATCAATTAGAAAAGCCAGTAAACATTGATGATTTATGTGTGAAATCGGGCAAAAAGCTCAGTGAATTGAACGCATTACTCATCGAAATGGAGTTGGAAGGATGGGTGCAAATCTTGCCGGGAAAAAAGGTGGCAAGGATGTGATTTTCCTTAGCTTTTCAAGGTCTCTATCCTATCAAAAAAAAACTACTTTTGCCCCAATTATACGCACATCTAAACTATGGTTGCATTAGACAATTCCGTAAAGGAATTTATGGCAGCTGTCGCTGCAAAAAACCCTAACGAACCTGAATTTATTCAGGCCGTTCAAGAGGTTGCTGAAACGGTTATTCCTTTTATTGAGGAGAACCCCAAGTACAAAAAGGCAAAGGTACTGGAGCGCATAGCTGAACCCGAACGAGTAATAATGTTCAGAGTTCCCTGGATTGACGACCGCGGAGATATTCAAATCAACCGTGGATACAGAATCCAAATGAACTCGGCAATTGGACCGTACAAAGGAGGGCTTCGTTTCCACCCGTCTGTAAACCTTTCCATTCTTAAATTCCTTGCTTTTGAGCAGGTATTTAAAAATTCCTTGACAACACTACCCATCGGTGGTGGTAAGGGAGGTTCAGACTTCGACCCTAAAGGAAAAAGCGATAACGAGGTTATGCGTTTTTGCCAAAGCTTTATGACAGAGCTACAACGTCATATTGGTGCCGATACAGATGTTCCCGCTGGTGATATTGGCGTTGGAGCACGCGAAATTGGATACATGTACGGACAGTACAAAAGACTTAGAAATGAGTTTACCGGAGTACTTACCGGAAAAGGTTTAGAATACGGTGGTTCTCTTATTAGACCAGAAGCTACAGGTTATGGCTGTGTTTATTTTGCACAGAATATGCTGCACAATGCTGGGAAAGATTTTAGCGGTAAAACAGTAGCAATCTCAGGTTCTGGAAACGTTGCTCAGTTTGCTTGTGAAAAAGCTACCCAGCTGGGTGCTAAGGTGCTTACTTTCAGTGATAGCTCAGGATTTATCTACGATAAAAACGGAATCGATGCTGAGAAGCTGGCTTTCGTTATGGAGCTTAAAAACGTTAAGCGTGGAAGAATTCGCGAGTATGCGGATCAATTTGGTGCAGAATTCTACGAGGGAAGACCATGGGGAGTGAAGGCAGACATTGCCCTTCCTTGCGCTACCCAAAATGAGCTTAATAAAGAAGAAGCCCAAACATTGGTTAAAAACGGGGTGCTTGCAGTGGCCGAAGGAGCTAACATGCCATGTACACCCGAGGCGGTAGAAGTATTTCAGCATGCTGGGGTATTATACGCTCCAGGAAAAGCTTCTAACGCTGGTGGAGTTGCAACTTCTGCGCTAGAAATGAGCCAAAACTCATTGCGTCTAAGCTGGTCTACCGAGGAAGTTGATGAGAAGTTGAAAGGTATTATGCGTTCCATCCACGAGGCCTGTGTTAAATATGGCTCAAAAGACGGAAAAGTAGATTACGTTAAAGGTGCCAACGTGGCCGGTTTCGTTAAAGTAGCCGACTCTATGCTTGCACAGGGATATGTTTAATTTTATTGAATAAAACAGCAAAACCCCATCTAATTTTAAGGTGGGGTTTTTCATTTAAAGGCTAAGTGAAACAAGCGGAATACATAAAACACGTATTAAAGTGCTTGCCATTGGCAATCTATACGGTTGTTTTTTCATTTTATCCCATCTATACATTTGAACTGGAAGGTCGCTTACAGGAGGTTTTTGGTGCAGGTTGGGTTTTCTCTCTGTTTCTTTCTCGGGCTGTAATATTGGCTCCTTTGGCCATCTCCTTGTTTGCCCTCTCCATTAAGCCTTTTGGTTTATTGGTAATTCTACTTCCCTTTTTACTGCTATTAGGAATGGATCATTATGCCGAGGTAGAGATATTCCAATCTGGCTTGGTGGAATTACTTTTTCATGAAAATATTTGGTTGTGGAGTTGGTTGATTGCTTTTTTTCCAGCCTTGTTTTTAGGAAAACTAAAAGAGTCCTTTATTCCTTTTTGGATGAGAGCCCTTGCATTTATTTTGCTCATTGCCATCGTATTTGGCCGATACAAAGTTTATATCCCAGAAATTACCTATTCTCAAACGGGAAATGAGCAGCATGTTTATTCAATCCCAAATTCACTGCAAAGTAAATCGGGATTTGTGCTTTTTGTAAGCACGGGTTGTAACACGTGTTACGGCCTTACGAAGAGCATGATGTTGCTACAGAAATTTAGACCAGAGATTGAGCTTAATATTATAAGCTACGGAGAGGCTAAAAGCATAAAAGCCTTCGAAAAAGCTACGGCCTGTAGCATAAATACTGTATTGGATCGCGATGCCTTTTTTGATATGACTGGTCCCCGCGTTCCCGTGCTAATTCAATTTCACCAAAACCACATTGTTCACCAATGGGTTGGGGATGAGTTTACTTATCCGCACATGGATAAATTATACAGTAATCCAGAACTCCTTTTCTAATTTCACCACCAAAACCTATAGCATGAAAAAAATCTTACTACTTGTTTTTATTGCCTGGGCGTCTTTGTTAAAGGCTCAGAATGCCGATAGCATTCAGGTCTACTTAAGCGAGGCCATGAATTCTTTTGACCAGGAGGGAATGACCGTAGGGGTGATTAAAAATGGTAAGCTGGTTTACCAACAAGCTTTTGGTTATGCCAATGTGGAGTTAAAGACCCAGCTTAATGTGGCTTCCGTATTTGAATTGGCTTCCCTTTCAAAAGCATTTACAGCCGCATCCTTGGGTATTTTGGTAGACAATGGATTAATTAAATGGGACGATCCAGTAAAAAAACATTTCCCAGAATTTAAGATGCACGATGATTATGTGACCGAGAACATGCTGGTAGAAGACCTGCTTTGTCACAGAAACGGCTACAACACGTTTGACGGAGATTTACTCTGGTACGGCACCCATTATTCCAGCCGTGAAATGGTTAGCCGATTTGCCAAGTTGGCTCCCAAACATCATTTTAGAACGGAATACGGATATTCCAATCTCAACTTTATAAATGCCGCTATTGTAATTGAGAATGTGAGCGGACGCACCTGGGCAGATTTTCTGCAGGATAGCATCCTAAAACCCTTGGGAATGAACGACAGCTATGTTCATCTGGAGGATTTTACCCGAAGAGTGAATAAGGCCTATCCACATGTGGGTGGTAAAACAATAGAATTCCAAAATTTTGATGAAGCCATTGGCGCGGTAGGGGTAAGAAGTAATGTGCTGGACCTCGCAAAATGGGCTTCCATGTGGATGCATGAAGGGATGCTTCCAGACAGTACGTTTTTATTGGAAAAATCTACAGTTCATAAAATATTCAGTTTGCATACACCTCAATTTCCAAGTGAGAGTAACATAGCAGAAGGCAAATTATTTGGTGGAGCAGCCTTGGGCTGGTTTACCAGTTTGTTTCACGGAACTAGGCTAATGCAGCACAGTGGTGGACTGCCAGGCTATATTCTAAATCTGGCGATTATGCCAGAAGAAGATTTAGCAGTGGTAGTGCTTACCAATGGAGAAACTATCCTCCCATTTGCAGCTACCAACTACTTGTTGGAGCAATATTTAGCGGATGAAAATCCCAAAGATTGGGTGAGCACCTATTTGCCTTTCCATGAAAAAAGGAAGGAAAAAAAGGAGGCCATCAAGTTGAACCAATCGCCTATGAAAGTGGTTCCCTCGGCTTTAGTGGGTGTGTACGAGGATAAAATGTACGGACAGGCAGAGATTAAAATGAAAGGCAACCAGTTACATCTGGTGTTCTTACCTACCAAAGAATATTTTTTCTCTGATATGAAACCCATTGGAGACTATGCCTACCGCATTAAATTTGCGGACGAATTTTTGCCGGAGGGAAAGTTAAATGTGGAGGTAGATGCCAATAATTATCCCATTGGTTTTACCATTGATCTACCCAACCCCGATTTTCATTTTTACAACCTGAACTTTAAAAAGAAGAATTGATATGTACGGAAAACTGAAAGAACATCTTCAAGCAGAATTAAAGGAAACCAAGGAAGCGGGCTTGTTTAAAAACGAGCGCATTATTACCTCTCCACAAGGAGCCGAGGTTCGGCTTAAGAATGGGAAGGAAGTAATAATAATGTGTGCCAACAATTACCTCGGACTTTCCTCCCATCCCGATGTAATTAAGGCCTCCCACGATGCTTTGGAGAGCCATGGTTTTGGTATGTCTTCGGTGCGTTTTATATGTGGAACGCAGGATATCCATAAAGAATTGGAGGAGAAAATTGCTTCATTCTACGGTACTGAGGATACCATATTATACGCAGCTGCATTTGATGCCAATGGCGGGGTTTTCGAGCCGCTTTTTGGAGCCGAGGATGCTATAATTTCAGACGAATTAAATCACGCCTCTATTATAGACGGGGTGCGTTTGTGCAAAGCGGTTCGCTATCGTTACAAGCACTCTGATATGCAAGACCTGGAAGAACAACTAAAAAAAGCCCAGGATCAGCGTTTTAGAATCATTGTTACCGATGGTGTTTTTTCAATGGATGGAGACATAGCCAAGTTGGATAAAATCTGCGATTTAGCGGAGAAGTACGAGGCATTGGTTATGATTGACGAGTGCCATGCAGCCGGTTTTATTGGTAAAACAGGTAGGGGAACTGCTGAATATTGCAATGTAATGGGTCGGGTAGATATCATTACCGGTACCTTAGGTAAAGCTTTGGGTGGCGCCATGGGTGGATATACCACGGGTAAAAAGGAAATAATTGAAATGTTAAGGCAGCGTTCACGCCCATATTTATTCTCTAACTCGTTAGCTCCCAGTATTGTAGGAGCGGCTAATAAGGTGTTCGACATCCTTTCTTCCAGCACCGAATTGCGTGATAAGCTAGAAGAGAATACCAAATACTTTAAGGAGAAGTTAGTAGCGGCTGGATTTGACATCGTTCCAGGTGATTCACCCATTGTTCCTGTAATGCTTTACGATGCTCCTTTAGCGCAGAAGTTTGCTGAAAAACTTCTGGATCACGGTGTATATGCTGTAGGCTTCTTTTATCCCGTAGTACCAAAAGGAAAAGCTAGAATTAGAACCCAGCTTTCGGCCGCTCATTCGCGCGAGCAATTAGACAGAGCGCTGGATGCATTTATTGCGGTTGGAAACGAACTTGGGGTAATTAACAAATAAATGTGCACAGTTTTGTGGGTACATAAAATTCATTTACATTTGCACCCCATTTTGTGGAGATACATTAAAAAACAAGGTTGTGGATACGTTAAGTTATAAGACGATTTCGGCCAATGCGAATACCGTTGATAAGCAGTGGTTGTTGGTGGATGCAGAGAATGAAACGCTTGGAAGATTGGCTAGTAAAGTAGCTAAGTTAATCCGCGGTAAGCATAAAACTAATTTTACACCTCACGTAGATTGTGGTGATAATGTAGTGGTTATTAATGCTGCTAAGGTTCGCCTTTCAGGAAACAAAGTAGACAACAAAACCTACATTTCTCACTCAGGTTACCCAGGTGGCCAGAAAGAAACTCCGGTTAAGCGTTTGTTAGAGAACAGACCAGAGGTCGTTATCGAGAAAGCGGTAAAAGGTATGTTGCCAAAGAATAAGCTTGGAAGCAAGTTATTCACCAACCTTTTTGTTTACGCTGGCGATACTCACAAACAAGAAGCACAAAAGCCCAAAGCAATAAATCTTAACGACATTAAGTAATAGCGCATGGAGGTTATTAATACAATAGGAAGAAGGAAGGCGGCAGTAGCGCGCGTTATTCTTAAAGACGGGAAAGGAAAAATTACCGTAAACAACCGTGATGTAAACGAATACTTCACAGTTCCTACCTTACAGTACAAAGTAAATCAGCCCTTCGCATTAACCGAAACTACTGGCAAATACGATGTTATCGTAAACGTTAATGGTGGTGGAATCACTGGGCAAGCAGAGGCTGTGCGCCTAGGAATTTCTAGAGCATTGGTTGATGTTAGTGAGGAAATGAAGCCTGCACTTAAAGCCAAAAGCTTGCTTACAAGAGACCCAAGAATGGTTGAGCGTAAGAAGCCTGGTCAGAAGAAAGCAAGGAAGAAATTCCAGTTCTCTAAACGATAGTTCTTTTTTAATAAATAGTTGGTTTAGCATCCAAATGCCCCGGACTCACTTTATGTGGCTACCGGGGCATTGCTTAAGGCAACGCTTAAGTCTAACAGGAAAGTAAACAAGATGGAAAACAAACGTTTCGAAGAAATGCTTCAAGCCGGTGTGCATTTCGGCCACTTAAAAAGAAAGTGGAACCCGGCAATGGCTCCTTACATTTTCGCAGAGAAAAAAGGAATCCACGTAATTGATCTTAACAAGACAGCAGCAAAACTAGAGGAGGCTGGAGCAGCAATGCGCCAAATTGCCAAGTCTGGAAAGAAAATTCTATTTGTTGCTACTAAAAAGCAAGCGAAAGAGATTGTTGCTCAGGCTGCTGATGCGGTAAACATGCCATATGTTACCGAGCGTTGGTCTGGAGGTATGTTAACCAATTTTGCTACCATCCGTAAAGCGATCAAAAAGATGTCTAACATCGACAAGATGGCTACCGATGGTACATTTGATAACATCTCTAAGCGCGAGCGTCTTCAAATTACTCGTCAGCGCGAGAAATTGGAAAAAACGCTTGGTTCTATTGCCGATCTTACTCGTATCCCATCTGCAATTTTTATTGTAGACATCAATAAAGAACACATCGCAGTTGCTGAGGCAAAAAAATTAGGGATTACCACTTTTGCTATGGTGGATACTAATTCTAACCCGAACGAGGTTGATTTTGCTATTCCAGCGAATGATGATGCTACAAAGTCTATTGAGACGATAACTAATTACATCACTGAATTTATCAAAGAAGGTCTTTCTGAGCGTAAAGCGGATAAGGACAAAGCTGATAAAGAGAAGGAAGAAGAAGCTAAAGCCGAAAAAGCTGCTGCTGAGAAGAAAGAAGCGGCCGCTGCTGAGAAAAAAGCAGAAGAAAAAGTAGAGGCTAAAGCGGAAGCTAAGGAGGAGAAGAAAGCTCCTAAAGCAGAAAAGAAAGCTGAACCAAAAGCGGAAGAGGCTAGCGAGGAAAAAGAAGAAGAGGCAGAAGCCAAGAAGTAATTCAAGTAACCTAATAAATTAACTGATACACAATGGCTAGTATCTCTGCAGCACAAGTAAACGACCTGCGCAAAAAAACAGGTGCAGGAATGATGGATTGCAAAAAAGCTTTGGTTGAGGCCAATGGCGATGAGCAAAAAGCAATCGAAATTCTTCGTAAAAAAGGTCAGAAAGTAGCGGCAAACCGCGAAGACCGTGAGGCAAGCGAAGGCGTAGTAATTGGGGATACCACCGCAGACAACAAAGCGGGTGTGATCTTAGCACTAAACTGCGAAACTGATTTCGTTGCCAAAAACGAAGACTTTATTGGATTAGCAAAGCAAATTCTTGCAACTGCTATTGAAAATAAGCCAGCAACTATCGAAGACCTTAAGAAACTTTCTTTTGGTTCTAATGGAATGACCATTGAGGAAAAAATCTCTGAGCAAACCGGTGTTATCGGTGAGAAACTGGATCTTTCTCAATTCAAAATCCTGGAAGGAGAATCAGTTGTAATTTACAACCACCCTGGTTACAGACTTACTTCTGGTGTTGTTCTTAACAAAGCAGGAGAAGCTGTAGAAGAGGCTGGTAAAGAAGTTGCAATGCAAGTTGCTGCTATGAGCCCAATGGCCCTTAACCGCGATGGTATTGATGCCGACACGGTAGCAAAAGAACTTGAAATTGGTAAAGACGAAGCTATTAAGTCTGGTAAACCAGCCGAATTAGCAGAGAAAATTGCTCAAGGTCGCTTAGGTAAATTCTATAAGGAAAACACCCTGTTAGAGCAAGAGTATATCTCAAATAACAAATTGTCTATCCAGCAGTATTTAGAGCAAGTAGAAAAGGGATTAACTGTTTCTGCTTACGAGAGAGTTTCTATTGGATAAGCTCCATAATTACAATTTTAAAACCCTGCCCAGCATTGTTGAGGCAGGGTTTTTTGTTTTGTAGAATCAAGAAATAAGCATAGCTAAAATTGCAGGGAGCCAATTTTTGTAGTCTCAGTCCGCATCATTTTTTCACTATTACTCCCCATTATTTTTTAAGAGCTTTTTTAAAAATCCCCC
>JBMYJC010000022.1:0-12864 GCA_049594055.1 Luteibaculum sp.
TCCCTATAATGTGCATTAAAATGAGGCCATCCAGAGCGCCAAAGGGATGGTTACAAACCACGATAAACTTCCCTTTCTCTGGGATGTGGTTTAAATCATTCTCGGGAACATCAATGGTAATATTAAGCTGCTGAAAAACCGCTTCTATAAACTCGAAGCCTGTTTTCTCGCTAATTTGTTTGTAGAACTCGTTAACCTTATCCAGCCCAAAAATTTTCATTAATGCTTTAGCGGCAATATCCAGGCGATACTTGTGAAGGTTGGCTGCATTGATAATGTCCTGCTCGCTGATAAGGTCTTTCATGGTACTGGGGTGCTAAAACAAAGTAAAGGTAGCGCTTACAAATTTCTCTGTTGTCTAATTTCGTAAGCGGTTATTCCTACAGCAACCGATACGTTTAGGGACGAAACCCCACCATCCATAGGAATTTTACCCTGCTGGGTACTTAATTTTAGAAGAGCGTTGTTTATACCTTTTTCTTCTCCCCCAAAAATCACCACCGTTGCAGCCTTAAAATCAATTGCATGAATTTCTTCCTCTGCTTTTTCGGTAATAGAAATTAATTGGAAGCCTTCTGCTAGTAGCGTATGGGCTGCCAATTTTATGTTATCAACTCTAGCAATTGGAAGTTTTAAAATGGCACCGGCACTGGTTTTTACCGTGTCTTGGGTAACTCCGGCTGATCCCTGCAGGGGTAAAATGATTCCCGAAACTCCCATACAAGCTGCCGATCTTGCTATTCCTCCTAGATTTCTGGTATCCGTTACCCCATCAAGAAATATAAATACTGGATGCTCCTGATCTCTGAAGGCCTTGGCAATAAGCACATCCAGTTCCCAATATTTAACTGGAGAAACTTGTGCAATCACTCCCTGATGATTTTGGGTGCTAATTTTATTGAGTTTCACCGTAGGCACCTTGGAAACCGGTATTTTTCTAGCATCCGCAATCTTTATTAGACCGCCTAGTTTGCTAAAATCGCCTTGGTTGGAGACCCAGATTTTGGTGATTTCAGTTTCAGATTCCAAAGCTTCCAACACAGGATGGAAACCGTAAATAATATTTCCTTCTTTCATATTTCTAATAACTAAATACCCGGCCGTTTCTCCAGCTGTTGGTGGCCATATCCCAAATAGATTTATATCCAACATTACGAACCAATTCGTAATGATTAAATGAGAAATTGCTTGGAGTTTTAATAAAACTAAAGCTCAAACGCACCGTGTTTATTTCCCTTCCGTAAACCCATATTTCTTCATCACCTCTTTTAGTCACGGTTTCCGGGGGGCCAAAAATAGTGTAAATCATACCCCTATCGGTTTTCCATCCTTCCACCTCTGCCGTAAAATATTTATTTGACTCCACTACTCGGGAGTAAAATTCCTCGATAACCCTTCGTGCTTTTTCTTTATTTCGGCAGCGATCAAGCCAAAAGTTTTCTGCCGCCTTTCTTTTGTTTTCCTGTTGCTGCAGAGTCTGGAACTCTTCTGGGGTAGTTATAAAAATGAGAGGCGAAACCATATCCTCTGCGTGATGAATTTCAGGGTAATTGGTTTTAAAAAAAGTAAGCACCAATCCCATGTCTTTTTGCTCTTGATTTCCTTTTATTTCAAGCAGGGCAGGTTTTTTAATTACGGGCAATTCCGAAATTTTATCAAATACCTTAAGTTCCAGGTTTCTGCCAACTGTGGGTTGTGGTGCCCTGCTTTCCTCTACAAAGGGTGGAGGAGCCGGTAATTCTGGCAATTGGTATTCTGTAGTGTAAATACTCTCCTCGTATAATTTACTGCACAGCACTTGAAGACTATCGCCTACCGAGTAATAGTTCTTTACATGAGGTCTGCCGCTTAATGCACTAATGGGTAAAAACTGTTGGCTATCTATTCGCTCTTTATTTACAATGCTGTAAGCGGTGTATTCAATTCCTCTTTTAACGTCTCTTACCGTAACGAGTATCTCCCCAAAAAACTCCGATTTTTCATCCAGCCTCAGGTAATCAACATATTGATCATAGTTGTTGCCTTGCCGCACACTAAACTCCTGTTCAATGTTCCAAAGGGTTTCGTTTTTTTTACTCACAATCCCTTTACAACTGATCAGAATATTGGCCTCCATCTGACTAGTTTCCGTAGCTCGTGAATACAGAAGATCTCTTGCCGGAAGTGAGAAATACAGAGACAATTTATCCGGAGCTGGTCTAAAAAACTGAAGTTTCGGATTCAGGGATAAATCTCCCCCCCGCTGTGCCATGGAAATATTTACCCAGTTGGTAAAGATTAGGAGGATAAGGAAGGGGAATATACTCCGCTGAATCCCACTTGTTTGACCAGTATTTCCGTTCATCTGCTTTTTTGAAAATTTACACGAATCCCTCTGATGGATGGCAATAAATGTACTAGCTTTGTCGTAGTTGATAAAACGCTAAGCCTTACATTATGAAAAAAGTAGTTTTAATCATGGCTCTGTTTGCAGTTGCTGCCATTCTGTTTAGTTCATGCGGAGCTCACAAAGGCTGCGAGGCATACTCACAAAATCATGAATTGGTTCAAGAAAGCGAAGAAGCCTAGTACTTCCACTTCCAAAGAAAGTTTCCTGCCTCTTAAGAGCATTACGCAATTGCAGGAGCTAATTTCAGCTGAGGAAACATTCTTAGTATTCAAGCACTCTACTCGCTGCTCTATTTCCAGTACTGCGTACAGTAGGGTTGCTAGCAGCTTAGCAGAATTTTCCAAGCCAGTGTACCTTTTGGACGTTATTTCCAACCGGGATGTGTCAAACGAGTTGGAGGCAAGTAGCGGTATAAAGCATGAAAGTCCTCAACTGATAAGTTTTGTTGATGGAAAGGCTGTGAAGTCTGCCAGTCATCTGTCTATCCATCCCAACGAATTTTATTCGTAATTAAATACTAACTCTTTCTCTGTATCTGGATGCAGTGAAAGCATAACGGGGCAGGATCTGGCGGCCTGTTCCATAAGCTTTCTTTCATTTTCTGACCAGGCCTCGGCAATTTTAAAATTCAAAACAATTTTCGAGACACGCCTTGGAGCAGAAGCCATAACCTTCTCTACCGTACAGCTCACATTTTTCATGGAAATTTCTCTTTTACTTGCAGCAATTCCCATAATAGTTATGCAGCAAGTTGCTAGTGCAGTGCACAGCAAATCGGTGGGGGAGAAGGAGCTTCCATCTCCGTTGTTGTCCTTGGGAGCGCTAGTGCTTATCTCGGTGGAAGAATCCAGGTGAATGGCCGAACAGCTTAGCTTATCGAGGTAGCGTACTTTAACAATTTCCATCGAACTAATAGATTTTTAGTGGCGTTAAAGTAGTACATTTACATAGCTATGGGTAAATTTCTCCTCCCCGTTTTTATTCTGTTTTGTTTTCCGCTTTTTGCTCAGGAGGATCCAAATCAATTGGGAATTTTTGAGGAGAATTCGGTAGTGTACAGAAGTCAGAGAAATGGAGGGGTTATTGTTTACACCAATGGCTTGGGTGGTAATTTTTACTGGGGTAAACACTTGGATGGTTTCAAACGCCGTATGCTTGGTATAGAAATAACCACCATTAAACACCCTAAGGAAGTTAGACAGTACAACCCCATTCATCAAGATGCTAAATCCTATGCCTTTGGAAAGATAAACTCCGTTGTTGCCTTACGACCAACCATTGGGCTCAAGGTAGACAAGTTTGATAAGCTGCGAGAGAATGGCGTTCAGGTAGGCTATTTTATTGCCGCGGGTCCCGCCATCGCTTTTTTAAAGCCAGTTTATCTAGAGATCGGTATTCCTGAGGACGATAGTTCCAACCCCTTTCAATACGAAAGGATTGAAACCGAACGCTACGACCCAGACAAGCACACCTACTCCAATATCTACGGTAGGTCGCCCTACATAAAGGGAATTGAAGAAACGACCCTTACGGTAGGATTACATTTTAAGGTGGGAGCGCATTTTGAGTATTCTCCGTATAAAGAAGGTATAAAAGCTCTGGAGGTTGGTTTTGCAGGTGATATTTACCCCACCAAACTACCCATAATGGCCAGTGATGTCAATCAAAGTGTCATTCTAAATGTTTATCTGAATTTGCTCTTTGGCAAGAAATACAAGGAGTAACAAATCATTATCTATTAGTTTCGCAGCATGATTACAAGTGATGTGGATTTAAAGGAACAGCGGAAGAATCGTACCCAAAAACCAAGTTGGTTACGGGTTAAGCTTCCAACTGGTGAAGCTTATAAGAAAGTACGCGGAATAGTATCGGAGCATAAACTTCATACCATTTGCGAGAGTGGAAATTGCCCGAATATGGGCGAGTGTTGGGGCGCTGGGACAGCAACCTTTATGATATTGGGGAACATTTGCACACGATCTTGCGGATTTTGTGCTGTAGCAACAGGTAAACCCTTGCCAGCAGATTTAGAAGAACCCAAAAGAGTAGCAAACTCGGTTTCCCTGATGAAGGTTAAGCATTGTGTTATTACATCGGTAGACCGAGATGATTTGCCAGACGGCGGGTCCATTATTTGGGCCGAAACCGTGAATACCATCCGCGAGGCTTCTCCTACTACCACAATGGAAACCTTAATCCCAGATTTTGCCGGTAAATGGGAAAATCTTCAGCGTATTATTGATGTAGCCCCAGAAATTGTTAGCCATAATCTGGAAACGGTGCGTAGATTAACCAAAGAAGTCCGTATCCAGGCAAAGTATGATCGCTCTCTGGAAGTGCTTAGACGCCTGAAGAAAGGCGGTATGCGTACTAAAAGTGGTGTTATGCTTGGATTGGGAGAAAGCGATCAAGAGGTTTTAGAGACCATGGAGGACTTGCGCTCTGTGGGTTGCGACATCTTGACCTTGGGCCAATATCTACAACCGACTCCAAAACATCTTCCAGTAGCCGAATTCGTTCACCCCGATCGCTTTAATAAATACAAAGAGCTTGGACTGAAAATGGGCTTTAAATATGTTGAAAGTGGGCCTTTGGTTCGTTCATCCTATCACGCAGAAAAACACTTGTTTGACCAAACTATATGATACATGTTGCTATCAATGGTTTTGGAAGAATAGGAAGGTGTTTTTTACGCAATGCCGCTAAATTTTCTAACATCAAGGTTGTAGCCATAAACGATTTGGCAGATGTAGATACGCTTGCTCATCTTTATAAATGGGATTCCGTTCACGGACCGGCAAATCAAACAGTGAGTACATCTGAAGGAAATCTGCTTATTAACGAAAAGAAAATTGAGGTTTTTAGGGAGAAAGATCCCAATAAGCTGCCATGGAGCCGACTTCGTGTGGATTATGTGATAGAAGCTACAGGAGTTTTTAAGAATAGACAACAAACAGAGGGGCATCTTAAAAGCGGTGCAAAGCATGTGGTAATTAGTGCCCCACCTAGTGAAGAAAAAATTCCCACCGTAGTTTTGGGAGTGAACGAAAGCATATTGTCAAAAAATGACCTTGTTTTTTCCAATGCCTCCTGTACCACCAATAGTGCAGCACCGCTTATTAAGGTAATAGATGAGCTTTGCGAGATTAATGGTGGATACATTACAACTGTACATTCCTACACCGGAGACCAGCGCTTGCACGATGCCCCTCACAAAGATTTGAGAAGAGCCAGAGCTGCGGCACAATCTATAGTTCCCACTACCACAGGGGCAGCGAAAGCGATAACCAAGATATTCCCACAGTTGGAGGGGAATTTTGGAGGGTGTGGTATTCGAGTTCCCGTGCCGGATGGATCTCTAACGGACATAACATGCAGCGTTAAAAACCCCAAAACGGTTGAGGAAATTAATCAGGCATTTAAAATAGCTTCTGAAGGATCTTTAAAAGGAATTCTTGAGTATCAGCCAGATCCCATTGTATCTATTGATATTGTAAATAATACACATTCCTGCATTTTTGATGTGCAGTTGACCAGTGTAATTGGAAATCTGGTGAAGGTTGTTGGATGGTACGATAATGAGTGGGGTTACGTTAACCGCTTGCTAGACCTCTTGCAATTTCATGCTGCCCTGAAGCATTAAAATGCATTAGTCGTAGGTCGTTTCCGTCAAATTCGGCAAAAGTAAAGTGGCTAATCCAATCGCCCAGGTTTATATACCGGCTCCTTTTATTAGCTAGCGTAATATCCAAGGGTAAATGCCGATGCCCAAAAATGTAATAATCTGTTTCTGGATGTTTTTTAAGGTGTTCCTCACAAAAACTAACGAGCCATTCTTTTTCCTTACCGTGGTATATAGCGTCTTTGCTTCTGGTTTTTTTGCTGCTTTGTTTACTCCAAAAGTTGGCAATTCCAATTCCCACATCGGGGTGTAGCCATTTGAATAAGAACTGGAGACCCTTATTTGCAAAAACTTTTTTAATGAACTTATAACCATGGTCGCCAGGGCCCAAGCCATCTCCATGATGCAACAGGAAATTTTTATTTCCAGCAGTGAACGAATAAAAATCTTGGTGAAAAGTCACGTTCAGCTCCTTTTCAAAATAGCCAAACATCCACATGTCGTGGTTTCCTGGGAAGAGGTGGATTTGAATTCCAGCATCACTCAACTCCGCAATTTTTCCTAGTAGGCGAATAAAACCTTTAGGAACCACTGTTTTATAATCGAACCAGAAATCAAACAAATCCCCCATGAGATAAATTTCGCGGGCTTTGTCTTTTATACTCTCTAACCAGGCAACAACTCGCTTTTCACGTTCGAGGCTAGATTTTTCATCTGGAACGCCAAGATGAAAATCGGAGGCGAAGTATATGTGGTTTCTGGTAGAGATCACTAGGCGTTAAACAGCTCCTCTAGTTTTTGGTGTAAGGCCTCTCCACGAAGGTTCTTAGCTATTATTTTACCTTCCTTATCTAGCAGCAAGGTGAATGGAATGGAGTTTACTCCGTATGCCTGTGCCGCTTCTGATCCCCAAAATTTTAAATCCGAAACGTGCTTCCAGTTCATCCCATCTGCCTTTATTGCGTTTAACCAAGCGGTTTTGTTTTTATCCAAACTCACAGAATAAATTTCAAAGCCTTTGGCATGATACTTATCGTAGGCCTTTTTAACATTAGGATTCTCCATTCTGCATGGCTTACACCAAGATGCCCAAAAGTCCACTAAAACATATTTCCCGCGCAAACTGCTCAACTTAAGTTCCTTGCCTGCAGGGGTAGGAAGGCTAATTTCTGGGGCTTCTTTGCCAGCTGCCAGGAGTTGTTCTCTTTCTTCCTCAGCCTTTTTCTGTGCATTGTAAGCATCTGCCTGACTTTCAGCCTGCTGCACTTGTTCCTCTAGGCGCTTAACGTAATCTGAGTTGCCCATTTTTGGCTTGAGAGCATTCAGCGTGTTTTTGTAAACATCCAAATCTTCAATTGGGTGGAAAACGTTTAGCGCACTCAGTATTGCAGGAGAGGATGGGTTGTTCTCTGCGAAATTCCTTGCATATTCCTGCCATTCCTGATTGATCTCATTAAACTCATTTACGGCAGTTTCGCGTGACATTTCGCCATTTTGAAAACGGTCGTTTAACGCTAATCTTCTTTTATTTAATTCTTGGCTGTGACGGTTAATTTCCCAAAATTTCACGGCTTCTTCAAACCCAGTAAGGGTGTTAACATCGCTTATTTCTTCCCCCCATGTAATATTTAGCTCTTCCCCTGGTTTTGCCAAAACCAGGTAGCCCTCTTGTCCAGTGCTAAGCGTTAGGAAATCCATTGCATTTAGTTCTGTTTCCATGGAAAACTCCCCATTTTTATTAATGAGAACAGAATCTAGCGTAAGCGTTTTATTATTCACACTCTGTTGTAGGATGATATAATTTCCGGCGGCGGCTGGGAAATTTCCTTCAATCTCAAAACTGTTTTCAGATTTACATCCAACAAGTAGAGCTAGGAATGATAGGTAGGGTATTAACGTTTTCATGATTCTAAAAGAGATCTAAGAATTTGATTTGCTTTTTTGGGATCGGCTTTTCCTTTTGCGGCCTTCATAAATTCACCCATAAATAGCCCGAGTAAGTTTTTATTTCCGTTTTTATATTCCAAAACCTTTTCGGGATACTTATCTAAGGCCGCTTGTGCCAATTGTTTAATTTCATCCTCGCTGGTGTCTTGCAAAAGGTTGTTTTTGCTCGCAAAACTTAAGGGATCTAAGTTCTCATCAACAATAAACGGGAAGATCTTTTGGGTGGCCGTGGTGTGGCTAATCTTACCATCTTCTATCATTTGCACCAACTTAGAAAGGTTTTCCGCGGAGAGAGGAAAGCGGTCTATTTTAATAGCCCTCTGGTTTAAGTAAGATCTAACACCAGTAATGAGCCAGTTGGCTACTGGTTTATAATGAGTGCTATTTTTTATTGCTTCCTCATAATAGGCTGCAAATTCCCTCTCTTCTGAAATTATTTTTGCATCATACTCGCTTAAACCAAACTGGGTAGTATACTTTTTAATTAAGTCGTTCGGGAGTTCTGGTAATTCAGCTTTAATTTTCAATATCAACTCCTCAGAAAGTTCTAAGGGAGAAATATCGGGTTCCGGAAAATAGCGGTAGTCGTGCGCCAATTCTTTACTCCGTAGACTAAAAGTAGAGCCATTTGTCGCATCAAATGAACGGGTCTCTTGGTGTATTTTTCCACCCGATTCAATGATTTCAATTTGCCTTTGTGCTTCAAAGTCTATAGCTCGCTGCACATTGCGAATGGAGTTCATATTCTTTACCTCGGTTCTCGTTCCAAAGGCAGTTTCCCCTCTTTTTCTAACGGAAATATTTGCATCACATCGCAAAGAACCTTCCTCCATATTTCCATCGCAAATACCGAGGTATCTAACCAGTTTTCTTATTTCAGTTAAATAGGCATACGCTTCTTCACCACTGCGCATTTCTGGCTCGGAAACTATTTCCAACAAAGGCACTCCGGCACGATTTAAATCCACCAGGGTATGAAAAGGGTCTTGATCGTGAATACTTTTTCCAGCATCTTCTTCCATGTGGATACGAGTAAGATTCACTCTCTTTTCACCACCATCCCAGCTAATATCCACAAATCCACCACGGCAAATTGGGGTGAGATCCTGAGTTATCTGGTATCCTTTGGGTAAATCTGCGTAGAAATAGTTTTTCCTGGCGTAATACATTTTACGCGCTATATCACAGTTTAATGCCAAGCCCAATTTTACTGCAAAGTCTACTACCTGCATGTTGGGTACCGGTAAAGTTCCCGGATGCCCCAATGTGATAACGGAGGTTTGACTGTTGGGCAATTCTCCGTATTCGTAATGTTCGCTACTATATGCTTTCGTTTGGGTGGATAGTTGAAGGTGAATCTCCAATCCAATAACCGTTTCGTAGGAAGCTCTTACAGCCTCATCAACCATTCTGTCTAACTTTTTCCTTTGCTTTTTCTTCAATAATCGCCAAAAAGCGTCCCCCTAATTCGTCATTAACAATTGTTGTTATTGGGGCAACAAAAACCGACCAATTTTTAGGCCAGTATAGTTTAAGCTTCTCAATTTTAACATAATCCTTTTCAGTGGTAATCACCACTCGATCCGAATTCAACGCGAAATTATCAAATAATAGTTGTAGCCCGCGTATATCTTTTTCTGTATAACGGTAGTGGTCACGGTAGAGTACAGTCTTAACCCGATCTATTTTGCCTTTTAAATAATTCAATAAAGGGTCTGGATTGGCAATGCCCATTACAATCAAAGCCTGATCAATGTTTTTGGGATTTAAGCTTTCCCCAGTTTCAGGGTTGTATAAATCTGCATATTCCAGATGTGAGAAAAAGAGATCCTTTTCTAAAATAAATCCAGATTCGCGTTGGAATACTTTTTTCGTTTCGTGGGAGACTTTTTTAGGTGATTTCGTAATCAGCAAAATATCAGATCGCAAGGAAGCCTCTTTTATATCGCGCAATCCGCCCGCGGGAACCAGGTGGTCTCTAAAAAATGGTTTGTGAAAAGGGGTGAGCAGGATATTGAAATCGCTCTTTAAATTTCGGTGTTGAAAGGCATCGTCTAAAATGACTAGCTCCACGTCAGGTCTATATTCAAGCAACTTGTTTATTCCTACCCAGCGATCTTCACAAACAGCAAAGGGAACATCCTTAAATTTTTTAGATACTTGGAGCGGCTCGTCTCCAAATTCATCTGCACTTCCATTAAAATCAACCAGTCTAAAACCTTTGGTTTTTCTACCATAGCCCCTACTCAAAACTGCGACTTTGTATTTAAAGCGTAATTCGCTCAATAAATATTCGGTTAGCGGTGTTTTTCCAGTTCCCCCCAAGCTTAAATTGCCAATGCAAACAGTAAAAACGCTAGCATGGGTCTTCGCATTTTTTATACCTGAATCGTAAATAAAATGTCTAAACCGAAGGACTCCTCCGTAAAGCCATGAAAGCGGAATAGTAGCAATTCCAAATTGCTTCATAAGTTTGTTAGTCTGAGAGAATAAGGGGTTTAAAAGTCGTAAAAATAATAGAGATTGAAGGTTAAGGAAATAATAAGTGAATTGGAAGAATGGGCTCCTAAAGCCTATCAAGAGAGTTACGATAATTCAAGATTGATTTGTGGAGATGCGAGCCAAGATTGCTCTGGAGTATTGATTTCATTGGATTGTACCGAAGAAATTGTAGATGAGGCTATTGCACTGGGTTGCAACATTATCGTGAGTCATCATCCAATATTTTTTAGGAAAATTTCTTCGCTTACAGGTAAAAATTATGTGGAAAGGGTTTTAATAAAGGCGATAAAGAACGATGTGTGCCTTTATGCTCTGCATACCAATCTGGATAATGTAGATACCGGAGTATCCAGAAAGATTGCAGAAAAGTTAGGCTTGGAAGGAGGAAGGATTTTACAAGCCAAGCAAGGCCTGCTTAGCAAACTCATATTGTACGGAACTCCTGCAGATATTGAAAAAATGCGAACTGCTGTTTTCTCGGTAGGAGGAGGGAGGATAGGGAATTATTCTGAATGCAGTTTCAGGCATCCTGGCCTTGGCACTTTTAAGCCATTGGAGGGGAGTAACCCAACTCTTGGTACGAAAAATAAACAAGAACAGGTTGATGAGCATCGATGTGAGATTGTAGTGCCTAAACACCTAATAAGTTCCTGCTTGTCTGCAGCACGGAATGCATCCAGTTATGAAGAACTCGCCTATGACGTGATCTCCATGGAGAACGAAAACCAGTTTGTGGGTAGTGGATGGGTTGCGAATTTGCCCCAGACGCTAAGTCCAGAAGAATTAATGGCCACCCTAAAAGATAAATTCAAGGCCCAGGGAATAAGATTTTCTGGGAACACAAATCGGGAAATTAGAAAGGTGGCAGTCTGTGGGGGATCTGGTTTTTTTCTTTTGGAAGCTGCGAAGGCCTCGGGAGCTCAAGCTTTTATTACCTCAGATGTTAAGTATCATCAATTTTTTGATGCCGAAAATGATATTCTTCTCGTTGATATTGGCCATTACGAATCCGAACAGTTTACGGTAGAATTAATCGGTGATTATCTGAAAAGAAAATTTCCTACTTTTGCGGTTCGTTTAACGAGCAAGAATACCAATCCGGTAAATTACTTTTAACATGGCAGAAACGGCGGCAAAAAAAGAAAACTCAATCGAAGAGAAATTACGTGCCCTGTACAACTTACAATTAATTGACTCTAACATAGACCGTATTAACACGATCCGTGGTGAGCTTCCATTGGAAGTGCAGGACCTTGAGGACGAGTTAGCTGGTTTACAAACCCGTCTTGAGAAGATGATGATGGGGGTTCACGAGTTAGAAAAGGAGATCTCTGCCCGCAAGATAAAAATGACTGAGTGTAACGAGCTCATTAAAAAATATGCTGAGCAGCAGCAGAACGTTAGAAATAACCGTGAGTACGATTCCCTCACCAAAGAGATTGAATTCCAAACCCTGGAAATAGAGCTTTGCGAGAAAAAGATCAAGGAGCACAAAGCAGAAATTGCTGCTAAACAGGAATTGATCGATAGCACAAAGAAGCACATCGAAGAGAGAGAGGCTGATTTAGAGGCTAAGAAGAAAGAATTAGAGGATATTGTTAAAGAAACTCAGAAGGAAGAGGATAGCTATTTGAAGGAACGCAAAAAGGCTGCATCTTCTGTTGATGATAGGTTGTTGAAAGCGTACGACAGAATCCGCGGAAATGCTATTAATGGTTTAGCGGTGGTGAATGTAGAGCGTGATGCTTGTGGAGGTTGCTTTAGTAAGATCCCACCACAAAGGCAGCTGGATATTAAGTCTCATAAAAAGATTATTGTTTGTGAGAACTGTGGCAGAATTTTGATTGACTTCAACGAAAGAACCGAGGAAGTTGAAGAGCAGCCAAAGAAAAGGAGAACAACTAGAAGAAAGACGGCAACTAAAGAGTCGTAAACAAACTATAAGGTCATTAAAAAACCCGCATCTAACAATCTTAAGATGCGGGTTTTTTATTTCTAGAATTTAGGAATCAGAAAAAGAAGCTTAGACCTGCTCCAAAGGAGAACTCAGAAAGTTTTGCTCGCTGTAAATCTAAATTCGGTACCGGTAAATAGCCTTCTTCCCATTGCGTATTAGCCGCAAACACATCCAAGGTAAAGTTAGAGAATCGGTATCCAAGGCCTCCACTTATAGTTTGGCGGTTTGTAAACATGTTTCCATAACCTGCATTTGTGAATGGACTTAACTGGATGTTAATTCCACCGCGCAGGTAAAGTTTATTAAGTCTTACCTCCAATCCAGCTTTTACCGTTGTTAAACGGCTTAAAAGTGACCTGATTTCCTCGTTTTCAAACTGATAGAATTGGCGATCTTCTATTTCCCCAAATCCTTCACCCAGGAAAACATACTCAGATTGTCTTAAAT
>JBMYJC010000023.1:0-2183 GCA_049594055.1 Luteibaculum sp.
GAAGAGACGATGAAAATGGGAATGAACTCCGGGTTTTGCATGTGGACAGCATCCGTCCAAGTCTTACTAAAAACTTACGCTATAAAAGTAGTAGCGCAGATATTGATTTCTTAAAAGTTTTGGGGGATAAGTTGCTTTTTGAATATAGAGGAAGCTGGTATACCAGCGATGGCACAGAGGAAGGAACTTTTTCTTTAAATATTCCAGCCGAAAATGATCGTTTTGGATTTTTCCTTTACGACCAAGACGGCCTTTACTTTTTGATGGAACCCGAACGCAATGAACCGGGCAATGCTACAGTTTGGAAATTAGATGCAAGCACACTATCCACACAATATATTGGGAAATTTACCGAGGAAAACGAATCTTCTTACCCCCATGATCTTCTTGCGATAAATGACAAACTCTTGTTTTTTGCTGATGCGGGAGGTGGCAGTACGCTATACAGTTATGATGCAAAGAGTGATGATTTGCAAGAGCTTTTTAGCCTAAACCCCGAGATGAATTACAACAACCATAATGTTTGGACCGAATTTAAGGGGGAATACTACATCATTGCTAGCAAAGAGGAAACGGGAAATGAGATTTGGAAAACCGATGGTACTGCCGCAGGAACAAGAATTTTAAAGGATATTAACCCCGGTCCAGAATCTGGTGTTACCAGTACCGATTTTTATTTCCACAATGGTCTCATGTACTTCTCGGCTAAAACTGAAACCCATGGAAAGGAACTCTGGGTTACGGATGGAACTGAGGCAGGAACGCGCATGGTGATGGACTATGCTCCGGGGGAAGTGGGTAGTAATCCATTAGGTTTTACCGTATTTGATAACAAGATTTTCCTATCGCTATTTGATACCAATGAAGTGGATCCATGGTTAATTAGAAATGAGTTGGTTTACACTGAGGACAATTTCAACACCTTTCACAAGCTCAATGATACCTGGTCCGATTCCATTTATAATGTAAGTCTTCACCCATCCATGGCCAGGGGAGATCACCTTTACTTTTGGTCAGGTTATGGTGCGGGAGAATTGTATTCCATAGAAAAGGGAAACTACCAGGTACAGCGCGTTGAAGACCTTTATTTATACAATCGGGAACCGATTGTTTTTAATGGCGAAACCTACCTTCAATTGGGTGGAGATGCCGGTCTGGGAGTTTGGAAGATTAATACCGAGGGGGGATTATATAAATTATGCGACTGCACCTTTTCAAGCGATAAGGTAGAGCACATTGTTTTTAATGATCTTTTGTTTTTTAATGGAAGTCCAGCAAATAATTCTGGAAATAGCGAACTGTGGGTGAGTGATGGTACCCCAGAGGGAACCCGAGAGTTTATGGATATCAATCAGGTTAGTCGTTATGGCTGGATGCCCGAATCGGATCCGAGAAACTTTTTTAAATGGGGGGATCGCTTTGTGTTTAAAGCCAGAGAGGATGAGTTTGGATGGGAGCTTTGGATTAGTGATGGAACACAAGCCGGAACCCATATTTTGATTGATCACAACCAAGGTTTTTGGCATACTTCGGGAGGCTATGAACTGGCGGAGTATGATGGTGATTTGTATTTAGGCCTGGATAATGCCATAGCTGGAAACGAGTTAATGAAAATAACCCGTTGTTCCGATTTCCCCGAACCACAGATAAGCATTGATAAACCTTATTTAAAGGTGGATCCAATTTACGATAGCTACTTGTGGCACGAGTGCAAGGACTACACAGCACTTCCTGCAGATAATCAACATGAAATCTGGCCGCATCAAGATCAGGAATACCGTGTTTTGGTGCAAAAGGATGGCTGTTGGGCCATGTCTTCCTGTGCTCAAATAGAACCTAACTCTATTGTAGAGTCCAAAAATTCAAACTTGGAATTATACCCCAACCCCGTTTTGGGAAGCGTTTTTCGCGTAAACACCGATGAGGACTTCCATGAATACAGCATATTCAGCGCATCCGGGCAATTAATGAGTTCTGGAAAAATTGAAAAATCCAGTAAGGAAGCCTTGGAATTCGATGTATCGCACATGGCTTCTGGTCTGTATCTCATTCAATTGAAGTCTGAAAACACCCGTGAAAGCACACGTTTTGTGATTCCCTAAGGAGTTTTCATTTTGAAAAAGATTTTCATTTTGGGAATCTTTTCCTCCTATCTCAAATGGTACTTGTAGAAATATCTATTT
>JBMYJC010000023.1:2193-6266 GCA_049594055.1 Luteibaculum sp.
ATCAAACCCTTAAAAACTACCTTATGAAAGCGAGAATTATTTTAACAGCCCTTGTTGCTATTAGTCTTGGACTTCTTTTCTCTTGTAAGGACGAAAAGGATAGTAACCCAAATTCATCTCAAGCTAACTTTTACTTAACCGATGCTCCTGGCGATTATGATGCCGTGTTTATCGATGTTGCCGAAGTTCGGGTAATTACACCCTCTGGTCAATACAGCTCCAGTGCGCAGGCTGGAATATACAATCTGCTGGAGTTAACAGGAGGTAAGGACACCTTATTAGCAAGCATTCAAGTACCAAGTGAGTCCATTCAAGAGATTCGATTGGTATTGGGAAGTAACAACACGGTAGTTGTAGACAGTGTAAGCTATGCTTTAAAAACCCCAAGTGCCCAGAGTTCAGGTCTTAAAATCAAGTTTGAGCAAAACCTGGAGGCCGATATGACCTACAATTGGGTCCTCGATTTTGATGCAGGTCAATCTGTGGTTGAGCGTGGAAATGGAGATTACTTATTAAAGCCAGTAATCCGTGTGTACAACAGAACACAATCTGGAGCGCAGGTAGATGGAAGTGTAGTGCCAGATTCAGTACAATCCCATGTATTAATGATTTCTGCCTTTAACGACAGTATATCCACTTATACCGATGACGAAGGAAACTTTAAGTTTAACAACGTTACCACGGGAGTATATCGAATAGAAGCCAAAGCTGGCAATTTGGTAGGAGTAAAAACCGGAATACAAATAAGCTCCAACACGAATATTTCTGTAGGCACAATTACTATGGAATAATTTCGAGGAGTTGATCAAGGAGAAGCCATCCCAAATCGGGGTGGCTTTTTTGTTGTGTGGTAGTGGGCTTCAGAGGAACAGGAGCTATGGAAAATTAGATTTTGTCATTAAAAAAATCCAGCGAAATGACTATTTTGATAAATTATTGTCTATAATTATTGGTGAAAATCTATAAATAGTTTTATCATGAAAAAAGCTCTACTCACTCTATTCCTTGCCTTCCTAGGATACTTTACCTTTTCTCAAGCGGGAGCAAGCATCTCCAGCGAAAACCTGGAAGTAAACCTTCTTCCCGAAGGAAGTTTATTTACCAACAATGATTTCACCCCAGGCTTTACAACAGCAGATGGGAAATCAATCATGTGGGGAGCAAATTTGTGGTACCTAGGCTACGATGCCAATGAAAATTTAAGGGGAGCCGTTGAAATAGGCTCTTTTGGGGAAATTCAGCACAAATCAGGAACTATCAATTCCGACCCCAATCAAGCAAGTAAACCCTTGGTTTCAGTTACTTCTGAGGAGATAAGAGATCATATCCAGAATTATCGTAATGCTGGATATACCATGCCAGACGGAATAAAAGATTGGCCTGCTAATGGTGATACCACCATTGGAGAAATGTTTCAAATGGCACCCTTTGTAGATCTTGACCAGGACGGAATTTATGATCCTATGGAGGGAGATCATCCCGACATAATTGGAGACCATTGCATATACATGATAAAACATGAAAATGGAGCAGCAGGTAGAAGTGCACTTGGGGTTGAGGAACACTATATGTTTTCTCTTTTTAATCAGGATTTTAATGGCAGCGAGGAGTTAAAAAACTCATTGGTATTAAACCTTACGCTTTACCACCGTGGAATTGATCCTATTGAGGAGCTTCATGTTGGTTTTTTTCAGGATGGGGACTTGGGTAATATTGATGATGATTTTATTGGTTCCAGTAAAGCGGCAAATGCTTTGTTTTTCTATAACGCAGATAATGATGATGATGCAACTGATGACGGTTTTGGGGTAAACCCTCCAGGCTTGGCTATAGGAAATATGTTTTGTAACCTGTTTGGAACTATGTCGCTAAATTTTGACGGTAATCCAACAGCTACAGATCCCGAAACAGATGAGCAATTTTTTAATTACTTAAATGGAAGATGGAAAGATGGAACTTGCCAAATCGAGTCCTTCAATGGACATGTTTCTGCGCACCAAGGAGGGGATATAAGGGTAGCAGAATTTGTTTTTGATGGGGACATCAAGTCCCAAATGGGCTGGACAGAGATTAATGAAGAAAATTTACCAAAGGATCAAAGGGGCTTAATGATTTTAAAACCTGTTCCTTTTGCACCAGGTGATAAACGATCCTTTACCCTAGTATACGCACTAATAGGTGATAAAGGAGATCATCTAGACAATGGAGTAGCTGCCATTGAAGCTTTGAGTGTAGTGGAAGATGAATTGAGTTCTCTTTATGGTAACCACCCTTTAATTGCCAATAGTACTAATTGTTCAAACATCGAAATAGACAGGGAATGCGGTTTTGGTAGTAGCATTAGCCAATTGGAAGACGCCAAGGTTCGTATTTACCCCAACCCCAGCAAAGGTGAGTTTTACATACAAAGTTCCAACGCTATAAGTGAGGTTCTGGTAAATAACTTGCTGGGGCAAGAGGTGCTTTCCTTGCAAAACCCAGAAAGCAAGGAGCTACTGAAATTGGAAGCTGGACAATACCTAATTCAGGTGCTTCTCAAAAACGGAAATGTTTACCAACAGAAAGTATCAGTTATAAAATAGCTGTGTTTTATGGTTTGCTAGAGTTAAGCCATCCCAATTCGGGGTGGCTTTTTTAGTTTTCGCGCTGCATTTCAAAATTCCGGTAACTCAGGTAGCCTTTTGTATCTATTGGATAGTCCCAACAACCCATGCGGTGAAATAAGTTTCCTCCAAAACCCTTTTTGTAAACGTGTACTCCGTGTAAGGGGTGTTGCTTATTTAAGTTGGGTGCAGAGCCAAACATATCGTATTCCTTAAGGCCTAAATTTTTTGCTGTTTTTATGGAATGCCACTGCAGCGCATAACTGGCCATTTTGTTCTGCTTTCCGCTTTTGCTGGCCCCATAAAGATAGTGGGCTCGATCTTTGGACATCACAAGAAACATGGCAGCCAAATCCTCCTGCTCCTTTTTTGCCAGGAGTAATTTTACGCGGACCGCATTCTTTTCTGGAGCCTGCTTTTCCAGCAAGCTGTTAAAGAAGTCCTGGTCGGCAATGTTCATTTGTTGGCGCAAGGCGGTTTCATCGTAAAGCAGGTACCAGCGATGTATGTCCGCTTGGGTACCTTCCAAGACCTGAATGCCGTTTTTTTGCGCTTTTCTAATGTTGTAGCGCGTGTTGTAACGCATTTCGGCAAGAAGTTGCTCCTCGCTCTTTTCCAGGTCTATGAAAAAGGTGTTTTTGGGCAAGGCGTCTGAAATGCTCTTTTTTAAGAGCCCATGAGTGGTTTTAAAGTTTAGGCGATACTCTTGTACGGCAGGTGAAGGTGGTCCCAACCATTCACCATTTTCGTCATAATATTCTGCTTCCCTGGACCACTGGTTTTCCCACATCAAATCAAAACGGATAAATAGGCAGTTGGGCGGAAGCTTGCTTTTCAAATTCTCGGCAAGCTCCTCTAAAAATGCCCCTTGCTGCTCAAATTGCGGTTCTAGCTTTGGACCATAAGGAGCATAGGCAAAACATTTGCCGTTTGGCAAGTTTTTAAGCAGGATCAGTAAATCGCAGCTTTGTTTAATGTCCGCCTCCTTAGATGGATCCAAAAGTTTTTTAGAAACCCTCAATTCAAAGGATAAGGGTTGGTATCCCTGATCCTTTTTTACCTGAGCCCAAAAGGCAGATTGCGTTAAATATTTTGTGGGCTCCAGCTCGGCAGGGGCTTTGCTCTGCAGTTCGCACTCCATAATAAACAGTTTCTAATACGCGATGCCTTGTACCAGCTTAAGTAGCTTTTAGTTAAGCGCTATTTTCTTCATTTCGCGCTCAAAGAAAAATTCTTGCTCGCCAAAAGGGGGTTCCAGATCGTCCAACCAAACGGCATCTGGCCTGTATTTGGCAAAGAAGGGTTTGCATACCCAATCTGGATTTCTTCCCTGTAAAAAGCGCAACGCAAACACTTTTTCACCTGCCACTTCCGTAATACCGGTAATTTCTACTTTTCCTGGATTGGCTGACATGCTAGGCCCGCGAACTGTGCGTGCAACGCCACTAACTTTTTGGTAGGCTTTGCGGT
>JBMYJC010000023.1:6276-12667 GCA_049594055.1 Luteibaculum sp.
TTTTTTATCACTATTTGTAAGGTGGTCGAAAACTACATTACTCCGTATCTTCTTCTTCAATTCTTGTTACTATTTCAACGTCAAACAATTTCGTACCCTCAAAACCTGTATGCTCTGTTCTTTCCACATAACCTCCCATGCGGCTGGATGGTCGCTAATGTGTTTCATAACTGGCGATTGCGTTCTTATTTGAGCACCTGTGTCCAAGATTCTTCTAATGGCTTCCCGCACCGCTGGAGTTTGCATTTCGTGGGGATGATTAAAGTGCGCCATAAAAGCCAGGTGCTTGCCACTTTTCACCACTTTTTCAAACAGACGCAGCATGTCATCGGCATCCTTATCGGTGGTAAAGCGATAGGGCCAGTAGCCCAAGGATTTTGTTCCAATGCGGATGGTTTGAAGACTCTCTATGTTGCCCTCCAACAAAGGATTTATGTAGGTCTCAAATTTCTTAGCGCTCATTACCATGGGGTCTCCACCCGTAAAAAGTACATCACTTATGCTTGGATTTTCCTTTAAGTAACCCACCAGGAGTTCGCTCTCTTTCATGGCAAACTTTAGCTCATCTATGCCTACAAACTGTGGCCAGCGAAAACAAAAAGTACAGTAGGCATGACAAGTTTGGCTGTTGCTGGGGAAAAACAGGGAGGTTTCGCGATACTTGTGTTGAATTCCTGTAAGCTTCTGTCCCTGAAAAACAGGTACGTTGTCTTGTTGACCTGCGGGGTGGGGGTTTAACTCCATCCTAATTTTATCCGCTTCCTCCTTTAAAGTATTTCTATCTGGGTTGCTGGCTAAAACTTTTTCCATTTGGTTAAAATGCTCGGTACTCAACATCCCAAATTGGGGGAAGTGAGTTGGAACATAGGGTCATCTGGAACTCGGCTCCAATCAATTAATTGATCGATAACGTAGTTGTTTACTTTAAAAGGAAGAACATTTCCAACCACCTCAATGTGGTGCTTTTGTTCCTCGCTAAGATTCTCCTGGATTTGCGGTATGGACTTAAAATTCCGCAATGTGTATACCTTGTAGCTGTTTTCAGGCATTCTACAAATCATTTTGGCCACGGGTGCCGGTTAAACAAAAAATCGGAGAAAAACTCCTACCCGCAAGGGGCTAAATCTTGATGGGTAAAACCCAAATGATGCCCGAAGGCAAAAAGGCCTTAATTGAAAGCCGAAAAATTTTAGTGCCGCAAATGTAAGGCTTCTTTTACTTTTGCCCCACAGGTATTTCGGTAGATGGTGTTGCCGCTACGTTAAGTTTTTAAAATACTATCGGTAAATGGGCTTAATAAAAAAGGGAAGTAAACTCTACAGTATTCTAAAGTTTCGCTGTCCACATTGTCACGAGGGTAAATTGTTTCACTACTCCCTATACAACTTCAGGAAGATAGGTAGCATGGAAAAACAATGTGAAAAATGTGGCTTGCAGTATGCAAAGGAACCAGGCTTCTTCTTTGGTGCGGCCTATGTTAGTTATGCCATAACTGTGGCTTTTGCAGTAGCTATTTATTTGGCCTGTATGCTTTTGATACCCACCATGGGTTGGCAAGTGCACTTGGGAATTACGATTTTCGGGTTATTCGTGCTTTTTCCCGTTTCCTTCGCTCTTTCCAGGTCTATCTGGCTAAATATGTTCTTTAAGTTTCGGGGGGAATAGTTCCACCCTAGTTTTGCGTCTTATTTTGGAAGTCCTCAAGAAATTTGATCAAGCTTTTTACTTCACTATCTATGTTTTCTCCTGTCTTTCTGAGTTTCTCAGCATATTTTTCTGGTTTTTGCAAATGCAATTTGGATTCCATAAGCTGAGAGAGCCCTAAAAGGTTAGCCACATGTTTTCTAACCTCATGCGTGTGTTTCCACGCCACATCTTTAAGAATCTTGTTTAGGTTTTGGTTTTTAAACTCCGTATTTCTAAGCCGAGAACTATCAGCAGAGACTATTAAAATTCCAGAATTTTCACTGAAAACCGATTTAATGGGCAAAACAGCAAGGCTGAGAATACTTTCCTTTACTTCCAGCTCAAATTGAGTCTTTTGACCCTTTCGGGCATCATGAAAAAGCCGATTAAATAGCTCCTTATGTTCCGTTAAAACAAAGCGATTGATGTCATCATCTTTGTTTGGGCTTACCCCAAATATTTCGCTAAAGCTTTCTTTTGCCTTTTGATTAAGGAATTGGATATTTAGATCCATATCTAGTAAACAAAAGCCATAATCTGCGCTATCCAAAATTGCTCTAAGTTGACCCGCCTGGCCTTGTATTTGAGCTATTTGTTTTTGGCTGGAAATCTTATGCTCAATAATATTACTTGCTATTTCAGCGAATTCTAGAAGGCATTCTATTTCCGAAGCATCAGGATACCTGGGCTCTACATCCAACAGAGAAAAATTCGCTAACCTGTAGCCCTTAGTACTTAAAACTGGAACGCTTATGTAAGAACGCACCCCACCCTCTGTTACTAAGCTGTTCTTATTTGCCACTAAATCTAGGGTGGTGTCATTCAGAATATAGGGTTCAGTCCAATAAATTGCGGTTCCACATAATCCATCTTCCCGGGTAGTTTCTTCAATATCTAATCCAAATTTTGCAAGAAAGAAAATGCGGTTTTCATCTACACATGAAATTACTCCAAGTGGGCAGTTTAAAGCGTTTGCCGCTTGTTTTAGTAGCAAATCCAAGGCCGATAGTTTCGGCCAATTCTGTAGCCCTGAATCTCTTAGGCTTTCTATTCTTTCTAGTTCTAGCAATTTTGGTTAGTGTAAGGGGTTGGTAGCGTAAAGTTAATGCGAGATACACAGTAATTTATGAACAGAAATCTGGTCAAACCAGAAGATGAATACTATGTTGACGGTCTGTATTTATATACACGTTTCTATATAGTTTATAAATGTTTTTTAAAGTGAATTGCTTGCTTTTTTATAAAACAAATTAATTCTGCTTATTTCGATTTTTTAAGTCCTAGAAGTAAAAGGGGTATCGACAAAGTGCCTGATATTATCGATAAATAACACGGTAAAAAATAGCCTAGCAACATGCTGCATCCGAGTGGAATGCCTGAAACGTAAATGCTCGTAGTTCTGCAGGAGCTTTTCTTCCAACAAGGAAATTTCTGACTTGCAACTTTTTGAATTTTGATTCCTTTTCTAGACCTGAGGCTAGATAAGGGTAGTAGCAAAGCAAGGTTTTGTACTTTTCCCTTGTAGCAATGTCCAGAAGGAATTGGGCGCTAAGCTCATGGTTATCGCTCCAATAAAATGGAATTTTTGCGTGTCCATTTTTTTCCTGCAATACCATTATAGCGTATAACTTATCTTCCTTGTACAGCCTGAAAACTCTTTGAGCAAAGGTCTTGCTGTACGCGCTGAAATGGTATCTGTGGTCTGGGTTGTTTCCTTGTAAAATCCAAGGATATTGGAGTATCCATTGCGCTTTTTGAAACTCAAATATGTTGCCGTCATTTCGTACGAGGAAATTTAGCTCTTCTTCCTCCAAAACAGTGCTCTCCAGGAATTGAAAAGATTTACTCCTAGCCTTTAGTAAAGCAACAAAATCCAGAATCAGATTTCCTCCAAGATCTAATCCTTTAAAAAGCGGTTTTAAATTCTTGAGCTTAGCAAAGCGAGATGGAATGATATCGGCTAGCGCGAAACGGGGATATAATTTTATTCCGGATAGTATTGGGGGGTATTCAAAGAGTTCCAACTTATCGTAAAGCTTTTTTGCGGGCTCGGTAAATTCAGTGGCTAAAATGTTTCCTTTCCACGCTTCAAATGCGTGCTTTACAAGCTTTGCAGCAATGCGTTGGCCTCGGTATTGTTCACTCACCCAAATGCAGCTCATCCAGCCCATATGGGCAGTTTTGCTTGGGCCATATTGAATGTTTTCTGGCAGTACACCCAAATAACCTACCATTTTTTTACCCACCATGGCTCGGATTAACAACACATCGTCCTCCTCAGCAAAGGGATTATTGCAATGAGATAGCCCCCGGTGGTAGGAAATGGGAATAATCTCCGCATTCTGAAATTCCTTGGATTCCAGGTAGTCGCGCAGTTCCTTTTTGTTATAGGTTTTGAATGCAATCAAGCTCATACTCTTCCCAGTAACTTTTTGATTTTTAAGTACCTAATTTCTGCGGATAAGATCTCCGCTGCACTTAGGTTCCCTTGCTCCATGGGAACCCGCTGAAGAAGAGAGCCCTTGTTGGGTCTCAATCCAGCCGAACCAAAAAAGTTATCCAGTGCTATTTCGGCCAATACTTTTTGGTAGAAGGAATCCTTAACACCATAATCACTAAATGGGAAGGAGAAAACAACCTGCTCTTGTGGAAGATGTTGCTGAATGAATTTTGCACTCTTAACACATTGTTTAAGCTGCTTCTTTTCTGAAATGAACTCAAAGCGTGGATGGTCAACCGAATGCGCTCCAACAGCATGGCCTTGGTCTATTAACTCCTTTAGATCTTGAATATCGAGATAGAGCTTATTTCGATTCAGGTATTCGTCAAAATCTAAGCCTAAAAGATGGGCAACTTCATTTAGCCACAGGCGGTCTTTGTAAGTGGCTTCTAATATTTTGTTTTTTAGTTGTTCTGGATGCCATTCATCCACCAAAAAACTCGCCATTGCCTCTGAGTCCAAGGTATCCTGGTTTTCTAAATGCTCTACTACTAAACTGGCTTTGTAGCGGAAAAATATGTCCTCCTGATTAGTGAATTTTGAGTTGACAAAAAACACAGCTGGAATTCCATAATCCCTTAAAATAGGAGCAATTACCTCTTTTACATTAAAAAGACCGTCATCAAAACTCATTAAAAAGGGGAGCCTCTTAAAGGAAATTTTTCCTTGAATGGCATCGTTCAGTTGGGCCAGATCTATGGGGTGAAAGTGCTGCAAGAGAAACTCCAAATCCTCCCGAAAAGATTGGACACTTTTAATGGGGTACAGGTGTTTTAAGTAGGCCAAAGGTTCATCACTAACCGCATGGTAAAAGGGCAAGAGCACCGGGATATTCAGTTTTTTGAGCTCCTTTTCTGGATTCCTAAACCTCGGAAGCTTGGCTAAAGTTTGTACAGCCTTTTCTCTATATCCTGCCATGCAAAAAGGATTTTATCAGCAGCTTAATCCAAGCAGCAGCAACAAACAAACAGATAATCAATGCAGGAAATCCTCCCAGATTGCTAGCCATTTTTATTCCCTCAATTCCAGCAAAAGAAATCATAATCCAAGCGATTAACGCAACCATAATACCCCAAATAATTTTTAAGGCTGGTGCCGCTTCCTGAGATTCTGGAGTAATCCCCTTTTGGCTCAAGCCCGTCAAGGCAGAGGTGTTACTATCTGCAGCGGTAACGTATGAGACAAATACAATAAGGACAAAAACAACAGAGGATATCTCTAAAAATGGCAGATTGGCGAGCAATTCAAAAACCACCGCTTGGGGGCCTCCTGTTTGTAAAGCAGCGTACAATGGAGCTCCAGCTAGTAAATCAAAATGAATGGCAGAACCAGAGAAAATCATCATCCACGCTGCGCCAAACAGCGATGGAAACAATAGGTTAAAGCAGAGAAATTGGCGTACCGTGTAACCTCTGCCCAAGCGACCAAGAAATAAAGCTGTAACTGGTGTCCATGCAAGCCAATTTGCCCAGTAAAATACGGTCCAGCTGTTTAGCCAGCTATCCGGTAAATTTTTATCCAAACCCAGTGCTCGAATTGGAAAATGTTGAACAAAATCTACAATGCCTTTCCCTCCAATATCAAGCAATTTTAAAGTAGGGCCGCTGATGAGAATAAAAAGGGCAAAAAGGAAAAAGAACCTGATATTCCAGGAGCTTAAGGTTTTAATTCCCTTTTGTAATCCACTCACAGCAGATATAATGAAGACCAGCGCTATAGAAGAGCCTACCAGGGCGTAACCCATGGAATTTTGCGGATAGCCAATTAAGGCTTCAAGTCCGCCAGATATAGAAAGAATTCCTGCGCCCAAAGAAGCTGCCATGCCTGCTACAAGCGCAAAAAGGCAAAGGCTATCCACCAAAATGCCTATTGGTCCGTAAGCTCTCTTGCCAAGAAGAGGATAGAGCATGCTGCTTACTCTAAAAGGTTGCTTAAGGTTGTAAAAGGCAATAGCAAATACCACTGCAGCCAGGGTGTAAATACTGTAAGGTATTAGGGTCCAATGCAAATACATGGTGCTCATAGAAAATGGTGCAGAGCGAACTTCTTTGGGGGCCTCGTGCAAATGAAAAATTGGTTCAGCAATTCCCCAAAACAAGATGCCAGTAGCAATTGTGGTGCAAAGGGTAATAGAAAACCACTCCCATTTTCCTATTAGCGGCTTTGCATTGGGGCCTCCAATGCGCAAGCGACCAATGGGGAGGA
>JBMYJC010000024.1:0-12486 GCA_049594055.1 Luteibaculum sp.
GTTTCCCGCTTAAATACGCTGGTGAGCTTCTTTAATAAAACCAATGGTGATAACACGTACTACTGGGATTTTGCAGGATTAGACAGCTCTGACCTTCGCAACCCACAATACCGTTTTCCAGACCAGGATACTGGAACTTACCAAATAACTTTGATTGCAGAGAGTGAATTTGGTTGCATAGATTCTACTTGGCGCTTTATAAAAGTCTCAGACCGACTCACGCTTTTTATTCCCAACAGTTTTACCCCAGATGGGGATGGAAACAACGATGTTTTCCTGCCAGTACTACCCTGGGATGATGTAGAGTTTTTCCACATGACCATCTACAACCGCTGGGGTGAAATTATCTATGAAACCTTTGATGCGAATGCTTGGGATGGAACTTATCAAAACAGACCCGCTCCAAGGGGCACTTATGCGTTCCAAATTGAGGCAAAAGCATCTTTTGAGCCCGTGGTACAAAAAGCGGAGGGAAAAATTTTACTGCTTCGATAGCATAAAAAAAGGCTGCATGGTTTTTACCATACAGCCTTTCGTAATTCTGTTATTCCAATTATTATCCTACTTCCTCAACGTCTGCAGAAATAGACAATCTTGTTGTAGCAGGCTCAGTATTAGCAGTAATGGTTACAGTTTTGCTCTGTACACCTTTTTGCTTACCTGGCTTGTAAACTACTTCAATCTCACCAGTTTTTCCAGGAGCGATAGGCTCTTTAGGGTAGTTAGGAACAGTACATCCACAAGAACCAACTGCGTTAGAGATAACTAATGGCTCATTTCCAGTATTGGTAAACTTGAAGATTTTCTTGTTCTCTGTATCCTGCTTAATCTTTCCAAAGTTGTGCTCCATTTCAGCAAAAGCTATGGTTGTTGCCGGAAGATTACTCTCTGGCTCTGCCTGATCAGGAGTTTGTACTAAATCAGCAGTAGGAGAATTTGGATTGTTTGCTACTAAATTGCTAGCAGGTTTGTTGTTTGGAAGAGCGGTACGCTCGTAAGAAGATCCTCCGTCATCCAAAATAAATGCGTCAACTACCAGCACAAGTGCGATAACGGCCAAAAGACCAATCTTAATGTTTTCCTTGTTCATTTTAAAAGGGTTTTACTTTTTCGGGCACAAAAATAAGAAAACTAATAGCCTAATTAGTCCTTAAATTCTGCTAAGTTCATTTTCCCATAGGTCCCATTTTCAAGAACCTCTAGTGCCTTTAAGTAACTTTCATTCATATCATTTATGATAAAATAGAAAGCATCATTTTCATACAAGGTTCTGGCAACCAAGGCTTTAAACCTAATCCCCATGGAGTTTTTAGATTTATCAAACTCCTCCTGAACAAACTCAATTCCAGCTTTTTCTCCGTGTGCAATAATGATATCGTAAACATCTTGTTCTACCTGGTATCCTTTTTTAAATGATTCCACCGTATCAAACTGTTTGAGCAGCTTCCTACGATTGTTGTCCACATACTCCAAGGAGTAGGAATTTATAATTCCCTTACGCACTAGCTGCGAGAAATATCCAGACGATTCACTGGTATCAAAAGGAACAAAAACATCGGGCATAATTCCGCCTCCACCGTATACGGTGCGGTCTTTGCTTGTTTTGTACTTCAGGGAATCTGGAAATTGAATGCTGTCCATAGAGAACATTTCTCCGTTATTGAAACGATCGAAGCGCTCGCGGTAATAATCCTCAATCTCTCCTTCATAAGGTTTTTGAATACATCTACCACTAGGCGTATAATACCTGGAAACTGTAAGTCTAACAGCTGATCCATCCGGTAACATAAATGGTTTTTGCACCAAACCTTTACCAAAGGTTCTTCGCCCAATGATCATTCCTCTATCCCAATCCTGAACGGCTCCTGCAACAATCTCAGAAGCAGAGGCAGATCCTTCATCCACTAATAAAATAAGCTTTCCACTCTCCCATTCCCCCTGTATAGATGCGTTTTGATCCTGGCGCGGTTGTGACCTCCCCTCCGTGTAAACCAAGAGTTTATTCTCATCTATCAACTCATCTGCTACCTCAACGGCTGCGCGCAGATATCCTCCACCATTTCCTTGAAGGTCCAAAATCAGGTTTTCCATTCCCTTCTTTTTAAGCTTCCCCAAAGCATCTCTAAATTCATCCCCGGTGGTAGCTGAGAAACGATTGATTTTGATGTAACCAGTTTTATCATCTTCCATAAAGGAAGCATCCACACTGTAAATTGGAATTTTGTCTCGTGTAATGGCAAAGTCTAGTAATTCGGGTTCTCCTTTTCTAAGGATGGAAACATTCACAACCGTTCCCTTTTTCCCTCTAAGGCGATCTACAACCATGGAATTTGTTACTCCAATTCCAGCCATGTTCTCTTCCTCGATATAGATAATCCGATCGCTCGCTCTAATTCCAAGACGCTCCGATGGACCACCCGGAATAGGACTTACTACGGTAATGGTATCTTTTAAAATGTTGAACTGAATTCCAATGCCCTCAAAATTCCCTTCCAGGGGCTCATTCATTTTTTGCAACTCCTCGCTTGGAATATAAACGGAGTGAGGATCTAACTCCTGCAACATTTGCCGAATTGACTCCTCTACAATGTCTGATACATTCACCGTATCTACATAGTTTCTATCCAACTGATAAAGGAGGGCATTAAACTTTTTAAACTGCAGTTCCAGATCGCCTGGATTTTGCCCAAAAAGGTTAACTGCAAATAAGGTAGGTAGTAAAAAGGTTAAGAAAATTCTTCTTCGCATTGCTATCTCAATTACTTCACGAATAAATAAACGCAAATTGCTCCCGCAACCCCTGTTAATTATGGTTAAGCCCCTATTTATGGGGTTTAGCGGTATTTTTAACGTTTCGAAACTAAATGATGACAAAGAAAGTTTTTTCATAAAGCTTAGCTTGATAGCTTTGTTGCAAATTGTTCACATGGATTCTAAGGTGTTTTTTGTTGATGATGATGAGGTAACGCTTTTCTTGTACAAGCGACTAGCCAAAAAACTGGACATCGATTCGGAATTCTGTGAGAACGGCCAAGTTTTACTAGACGCTCTGGAATCTACCAATAGCGGAGTCATTGTACTGGATATTAACATGCCAGTATTAAACGGTATTGAAGCCGTAAAGGAACTCGATAAAAAAGGTACGCTTCATCAGTATACCGTTTTAGCCATGTTGGGAACATCAAATATGGATACGGTTAAACACCAGTTAGAAGAGTTTGGGATTTCTAACTTTATAGAAAAGCCCCTGAAAGAATCTACGCTACGCCTGCTTTTGGAACAAGGTGTAAACTAAATGTACTGCCCTTCCCTGGTTCGCTTTCCAGCTCAATAAAGCCGCCATTTTTCTCAATGATGGCGTTAACCAAGTATAAGCCAACTCCTGATCCTTCAACATGACTGTGAAAGCGTTTAAACAAACCGAACAACATGTCTTTGTTCTTTTCAAGGTCGATGCCTAAACCATTGTCCTGAATTCTTAGGCCATAGTGTTTGTTGGTCTCAAAACTGGAAATTCTAACAATTGGGTCTTCCTCTTTCCGCCTGTACTTGATACCATTGCTAATGAGGTTATACAGGATGGAATGCAAATTCACTTTGTTGTAAACCAGGCTATTGAAGTGCTCTAGATTCAATTCAATCTGAGCATTGTTACTGCTAATTTGGTTGGAAATTTTGTCGCGGATATCCTCTATCTGCTCTTTTATATCCACATCCTCCGTAGGTAACTCCCCGCTGTTTGCGTGTTTTAAAACTTCCAGAAGATCCAGCAAATTCTGATACAATTTGCCGCTGGCTTTTTCCAGCTGTTTGAGGTAAAACTCCACTTCCTCTGCTGGATTAGCTACATCTTCTCTCAAGGCAGTAATAAGCTCGGTAATGTTAGCGGCTGGATTTTTTAAATCGTGACTAATAGCATAGGTAAATTGCTGTAATTCTTTGTTCTTTTTCGCAAGATCTGCTGTGCGCTCCGCTACAATTACCTCAAGTTCTTCATTCCTGCGTTTTAATCGCAGTGTTCTCCAGCGAAGCAAGAGCACATAAGCCACGATGATGATAAAAAACAAGCTGGCGATAAACCAGGGTTGCCTCCAAAACGGCGGATTTACAGAAAAGGCCAGTACAGGATATTCCTTTCCAGATACTCTTACAAAAAGCTCATAATCCCCGTAGCGCACCGAGGACAGGAGAACCTCGTCCTTATTGCTTTGCTGCCAGCGGTTGTGGTACCCTTCCAGCTTATATTCTACGCTTTTAGATGCCAACGGGTTGGAGGAACTTAACTCAAATTGAATCCTGAGTTCGTGTTTTCCATTAGGCAGGCTAGTTCCGGGTTCAATTTCTCCTGAAATATCAGAGCTCGCTGACTGAATTTTCAGCAGAATAGGCTCCTGCAGAAAAGAAAAAGTGTTTTTCGGAATCCGTAGATAGCCTCGGTAACACTTTATCCAATACGAGCTTTTACCATTTACAGCCCTCCCCTCGAATGGTATAACCGACTGAGCATACTGTGGAATTTCAAATTTTAAGGTTCTCTGCGGGCTTACAGAGTACAAATGAGTTCTTGAATAAACCAGCAAATTGCTATCTGCCGCTAAGCCATAGAAGTACTCAGGAGCAGATCCTTCGTTCAGCCGCACCGCCTGGGTATTATAATTTCTGTCAATCACCGTTAAACCTCCGCCCTCCGAGCTTACCCAAACCTCACCGCGATACAAAGCCATGGCTGTGTTTTCCATGGATTGCAGTCCTTCAGAAGCCGTTACATATCTACTTACGGTTTGATTACTTATTATACTAATACCCGATTCTCTGGAAAGACACCATAACTCTCCTTTTTCCTGCCAGTTTAGCACTTGAGTGATATCGTTATGCAGCATTCCATTTCTTGTATTCCAAATTTTCTGGATTGCCTTATCCTCAACATTTATAATGTAGAGTCCCAAAAAGCGAAAGGAAATGGCTAGTGTTTTTGTATCCAATTGCTCAAAAGCCAAAAGCTCTGAGTTGGGTAGTTTGCTCACGATTAAATTCTTAGACCCGTTTTTAACCTGGTAAAGACTACCTTTTTCAACCAGCCAAAAATTTCCATCTTTCCTGGGAAGGAAATAAACACGTGAATTTATTTGAAGAGAATCCGTTGCTTTAAATTCTGGTTGTTCAATTCCCCAATACAAAGTGTTTTGGGTACTGGCTACCCAAAATTCTCCTTCCTGCTTAAAATCCTTTATTTGATCATACCACACGGGAGCTGCATTGGGCATAGCAAACCAAACTCCTTCCCCATAAGTCCCCAACCACAGCGCTTCTTTATCTAAAACCAAACTATTAATAGCCGCACCTAGGTTTGAAACCAAGCCTTTTGCTTGTTCCACCATCCCCCTGCGGTTAACCAGCTTAAGGCCTGTATTAGTTGCCAACCAAAAGCGATTGCTAAAAGGAATAAAAAGTAAATCCTCTACGGAGCTGGCATCTAGCTCATTAGCTAGTTTGAGGTATTCAGTGGGTTTGTTGTCCTCAAATTGGTAAATGGCCTGGAAAGTGATAAACCAAACTTTATTTTCACTCCGAGAAATATTAAGCACTTCCTCCTCTAAAATGAGTTGACTGGCCTTGCCATTTTCTTTGTAGTAGAGTCCATTTCGGGTGGAAATTAAAACTCCGTTTGGAACAAGTTCAAAATCAGTTATCTCAGAGTCTGTGCTGTGAAATACAGTATCGAGTTGTTTGTTTTCCAAGTTGTAAGCAACCAGCAATTCACTGCTTTGCGCATAGATGGAAGCTTCAAAAAACTTGAGTTCGTTTACTTGCCGACCTATGTAAAAAAGCGAATCCTGAATGGAAAGCCCACTTATCTCCCAAACGGAACCATCAAAATAACCGGCATAAATGCTCCTATCGTGTTTTACAAGCGCTGTGCTAAAATTGGTTCTCTCACTAGAAGCCGAATGCACCAACAAGGTGTCGTGATTTAGACTAGCTCGCAAAACTCCTTCTGAACTGGCAGCCCACAAAACGTGGTTTTCATCCACTAAAAGATCGTAAACAAAGGCCTGATTAAAATTGCTATTAAATGCCCGCTTGTAAAAAGAAAATTCTTGTGCATCCAAGCTTGAAGCAATCCCGGAAAAAAACGCAAAAACAAGCAGCAGCCTTAGCACTAATAAGATCTGTTTTGGTTAACGTAATCGTACTTAATGCCAATATTAAAAGAGTATTTAGGAATTCCACCAATGGGGATAGCAAAAAAGGGTATTGCCTCGTTGTATTGGTTTAATAAATAAAAGGTCATGTCGTTTATTCGATTGGCATTTTTAGCAATCTGAATATCCATGGATTTACCCCGTTCCTTGTCTTCCACAGGGTGCTTGGAACTCACAATATCCCCGTCATTAGAGCCCTTTAGTACGTGTCCGTTTTTGGCTACCGAATACAATTTTATTTCCCCCTCATTATCGAAGTCAAAATTGAACTGCTCAAAACTCTGAACCTTTTCGTCCACATATGGGTAGATATGCGCAACCTCGTCCTTATTGTATTTCAATCGAAAGGTGTAGTTGTAAGTGAAAGCGTTTCCCCCTGTAACCGGAATATTTCCTTTAGGAGCAGTACTTAAAGACAGTCGGTAAGCATTGCCGTCATTACCACTCACACCTTCAACAACCACCTTAAATAAGAAAGCATCCAGCTCTCGGTTAAACTCCCCCTCGGCAGGATTGAAGGGACCAAAAGTGTACCACTCATCATCTGATGTACTTGAGCTAAACTCCAGGCTAATCAACAAATTCCCCGACTTATAATTTGCTCCTGGTTTATGCTGTCTTGCATCTTTATTGCTATGGGCGCCCGCCCCGCCGTAAATTGAGAATTTTGTTTTGGTGTCCCACGGAACCTCAGTTAAAAGGTCGTGTTGGCCACCGCAATCCGGATCAAAAACACGAATATAAACTGGACGTTTTACCGATTTGGGAACCACAAAAAATACGATTTGCAAATGGTCATCATCGCCCCATTGAGGATCAGCATTTGCCCCAAAGGTGCTTAGGAAATCAATGTTTTCTCCCGGGGCAGGCATGGTTTGCGCAAATAACGCTGTTATACCCACCAACAGGAAAGCTGTAAGCAAACCTACTTTTCTCGCGTAACTGTCCAGTTCTGTTTTAAACAAGCTATCTGATAGATTTGGTCCAAATCATTTTTACCGTATACATGCAAGGTTATGGTATAGGTACCGGGGCGGTAAAAATCGTGAACAAAGGCTTCTTTGTAATGGAGGGTTCCATCGCTCAACTCCCAAACCATTCCATAATAATCGGGATGTTCCTTCAAATTGTACGCATAAAAGTTAACAAAAGATCCAGCTTCTTTATTCCCACTCAATTTAAACTTTGCCTCTTCCACAAAGCTAACGGTAAAAGTACTATCAGATTTACGTACATGGCCTAAGCTGCTATCTACCGAGGTTAAAGTGAATTCGTGATTCCCTGCCGTTCGCCAGCAGTGTTTAACTTTTGGGCCTTCCGCGGTGGTTCCATCATCAAATTTCCAATAGAATTTGAGTTTTGGATTTCCTGGATCTAAACTCTCAGTTGCGTTTATGGTTATGCAGTAAGAGATTCGTGCGTTCTTAGTCACATCGGGTTGACATGGATTAGAAAAACGCTGTATTAACCAAAATTCAAAGCCTTCCGGGTATTTATACTCTGGAAAGTACTCTTTGAGGTAGGAAAAAAACTCCAGGGCCTTATCCCCTTTGTCTTGAAAAGCCAAACACTTTATGTAGTCCAGGTAATCATCAGGGCTTTGATCTGGGTAAGTGAGCAGTTTAAAAAACCAGCTTTCGGCCTTTTCCCATTCTCCAGCCAAATAATAGGTGGATGCTATTTTGCGCGTAATAAATTGGGTGGATGAATCGCTGTAGGCATCTAAATACTTTAAGAGTGCTCCGTTTATCTCCCTTTTTTCCAGGCTTTTATCCCCCTGAGAAATATATCTGTCATACTGGCCGCAGAGCAGCAAGGGCAAAATTATTGCTATGCCGGCCAGTAGTGCTCTCATTAGAAGTTGGGCGTATGTAAATAAGAGCTGTAAAAATCGTCAATTTGTTTAACTGCCTCTTCCGCGCTATCCACCAAATGAAAAAGATCCAGATCAACCTCACTGATGTTCTTGTGTTTTTCTAGCAAAACCTTTTTAATCCAATCCACCAAGCCTTCCCAAAAGGAAACGCCAACAAGTATGATTGGAAAGCGTCCAATTTTGTGGGTTTGAATCAGGGTAATAGCTTCAAACAATTCATCCAGGGTACCAAAACCACCTGGTAATACAATAAAGCCCTGGCTGTACTTTACAAACATTACTTTGCGAACAAAGAAATAATCGTAATTCATGAGCTTATCCTTGTCGATGAAAGCATTGTGCTCCTGTTCGAATGGCAGTTGAATATTTAGCCCCACGCTTATTCCGTTGCCGCGTTTTGCACCTTTATTAGCAGCCTCCATAATACCTGGGCCGCCTCCGGTAATTACTCCATAGCCTTTCTGGGTTAACCTAAAAGCAATATCCTCTGCCAGAATGTAATTAGGATCTTCTGGAGCTGTGCGAGCAGAACCAAATACAGAAACCGATGGACTGATCTTAGACATGGTTTCAAAACCCTCAACAAACTCGGCCATGATTTTAAAGATTGCCCAGCTGTCATTGGTTTTAATATCATTCCAAGACTTTTTCTCAAATGCCTCAATGATCCGATCCCTTTTTTTAGGGTTTTGCTTCTCGCTCATGCCTAATTGCTTAATAATTCAACCTCTCTTTTTAAGAAAGGAGCGGTGACAGATTTTTTGTTGTTAATGATTTCTTCCAGGGTTCCTTCGGCAACAATCATGCCTCCTGCGCTTCCTCCTTCCGGCCCCATATCTATGATGTGGTCTGCTACTTTAATGATATCCAGGTTATGCTCTATTACAATTACCGTATTTCCTTGATCTACCAAGCGATTTAAAACGGCAATTAACATACGAATATCTTCAAAATGGAGGCCCGTTGTGGGTTCGTCTAGAATGTAAAGTGTATTTCCTGTATCTCTTTTGCTTAGCTCACTGGCTAGTTTTACCCTTTGTGCCTCTCCTCCACTTAGGGTTGTACTTTGCTGGCCCAGGGTTAAATAGCCTAAGCCAACATCTACCAAAGTCTGCAGTTTCCTGGCAATTCTCGGTTGGTGCTCAAAAAACTTAAGCGCTTTGTTTATGGTAAGTTCCAATACATCACTTATAGAGTGTCCTTTGTACCTTATTTCAAGAGTCTCTCTATCATAGCGTTTTCCCTGGCAGGTTTCACAATGGATGTAAACATCGGGAAGGAAATTCATTTCTATTTTCCGGATTCCTCCCCCTTCACAGGTTTCGCAGCGCCCTCCTTTGGTGTTAAACGAAAAACGTCCCGCATTGTAACCTCTAATTTTTGCTTCTGGAATCTCGGCAAACAAAGCCCTGATTTCGTCAAAAACCTTGGTGTAGGTAGCGGGATTGGAACGCGGGGTTCTTCCAATAGGCGACTGGTCTATCTCTATTACTTTATCTATATGCTGCAAGCCACTCACCTTCTTGTACGGCAGTGTATCCTGCATGGCTTTGTAATAGTGATTGTGTAATATGGGATAAAGTGTTTGGTTTATCAGGGAGGATTTACCACTCCCAGAAACCCCTGAAACACAAACTAACTTACCTAGGGGAATGCTGAGTTTTACGTTTTTCAGGTTATGCCCTGTGGCTCCAGTAAGGCTAAGTTTTTTACCGTTTCCAGGTCTATTTTTAGATGGAATTTCAATAAGCTTTACACCCCGCAAATACTGAGAGGTAAGGGTTTTCTGTCCTAATATTTCCTTGTAATCTCCAGCCGCCACAATTTCTCCACCTCCCAGGCCTGCCAAAGGACCCACATCCAAAATGTAATCGGCAGCCTCCATGGTTTCTCGGTCGTGTTCTACCACCAAAACGGTATTTCCAAGATCTCTTAATTGCTGCAGAGAGGAAATTAATTTTTGGTTGTCCCTTTGATGCAGCCCAATGCTAGGCTCATCTAAGATGTATAAAACCCCTACTAATTGCGTACCAATTTGTGTAGCCAAGCGAATGCGTTGGGCCTCTCCTCCACTTAAGGATTTAGAGCTTCTGTCCAGGGTTAGATATCCCAGCCCAACCTCCAATAAAAAGCCAAGCCGCTTTTTTAACTCCTTGATGATTTCTGAAGCAATAGCCTTCTCCTTTTCTCCCAGCTCATTTTCCAAACTATCCACCCAGATAGCCAAATCGCTGAGGTCCATGTTAACCACATCGGAGATGTTTTTGCCAGCTATTTTAAAATGTAAGGAAACCTCCTTAAGTTTTTTCCCCTCACAGCTCGGGCATTGCACAGATTTTAAGAATCCTTTTGCCCAACGGGTAATTTTTGGATTATCAGACTCCTGGTATTGCCGCAGTACAAAGGTCTCTATCCCCTCGTAGGAAGTTTGGTAGCTCTTCCCTCCCAAATTTCCTTTAATCGATACCTTTTCCTCTGTGCCTTTTAAAAGGATGTCTAGAACCGACTGAGGAATTTCCTCCATTCTAGTCTCCAGGCTCAAGCCTTCAGCTTCTAGGATACTGCGCACTTGTTTAAATATCCAGGTTTCCTTGTATTTCCCTAAGGGAGCCAGGCCACCTTTTTTTACCGATAATTTGGGGTCTGGAATTAGTTTATCGGAATCTACTACTTCTGTCTGGCCTAAACCTTTACAAGTGGGACAATAACCATAGGGAGAATTAAAGGAGAAGGTATTCGGTTCGGGATCTGGATATGCGATTCCACTGCTAGGACACATTAATTTTTTACTGAAAAAATGGCCCTTGTCGCTCTCTTCCTGCCACACCTTCAAAATCCCTTTTCCTTGTTTAAAACACTCTTCTATGGCTGTTTTAATCCGGCTTCTAAAGGTATCTTCAACTTTGAGGCGATCCACCAGCAAATCAATGTCGTGGATTTTAAAACGATCCAGGGACTTTACATCAGCGAGATCTACTAACTCCCCATCTATTCTGGCCTTAACAAAGCCCTTTTTTCGCAAGCTCTCAAGCAATTCCCGGTAGTGCCCTTTACGGCCTTGCACAAGAGGAGCTAAAAAGTAGATTTTCTGTTCTTGAAATTTTTCCAGAATTAAATCCAGGATGCGCTCCTCCGAGTAGCGAACCATTTGTTCGCCAGTATTATAGCTGTATGCGGTACTGGCGCGAGCAAAAAGCAATCGGAAAAAATCGTATAACTCGGTAACTGTACCTACCGTAGAGCGCGGATTTTTACTTACCGTTTTTTGTTCAATAGAAATTACTGGACTTAGGCCGGTAATCTGATCAACATCGGGTCTTTCCAGGTTGCCAATAAACTGCCTGGCGTAAGAAGAAAAAGTTTCTATGTAGCGTCTTTGACCTTCCGCATAAAGGGTATCAAAGGCCAGAGATGATTTTCCACTACCACTTAATCCGGTGATCACTACCAGCGCATTTCTGGGAATTTTTACGGAAATGTTTTTCAGGTTGTGCTCTCTGGCACCACTAACTTCAATGTACTGATCGCTGCTAAAAACTTCCTTCATGAACCCTTACCTAACCGTTTTCGCCCGGATTGATTTTCTGGTAGGATGCTGTATCAACCGGAGCTAACTGTTCACTGCCGCTTTCCGGCAATTGAATGGTATAGGATTTTCCAGTCACCTTTAAACTGTTTGAACGCAGCCAAGGGTTTAATGCTTTGAGGATCTTGTAATTTATTTCTTTGTTTTTAGCGAAATCCGCGAGGTTCTCAATGGACGAATCAATAAGGGTATCGCGTGTTGCAACCTGTGGATACAGATGATCCTTTATGAACGTAAACCCATAACTCTCTGGATTTTCAATGATCTGTTTTACTGCCAAAATGCGGTATACATAACGCCCAGTCTCGATATTGAGCAATAGGTCGTAGTAATTTTTGACACGCTGTTTTTCCAACTGCCTTTCCAAACCAGAAATCCCCATGTTGTAAGAAGCAGCAGCTAGGGTCCAAGAACCAAATTTACGGTGTGCTTCCTTTAAATATTTACAAGCAATTTGGGTGGATTTCTCCAAGTGGTAGCGCTCATCAATCTCATCGTTTATTTCCAGACCGTATTGGGTACCAGTCTCCTTCATTATTTGCCAAATACCCGTAGCACCAGATGGAGACACTACATGGTCTAAGCCAGACTCAATAAGCGCCAGGTACTTAAAATCCTCGGGCACACCGTTAGATTTAAGAATCTGCTCAATAAGCGGAAAATAGCGGTTGGCCCGTTTAATGAAAAGCATGGTTTGGCTCTGCCAGTATGTATTCACCAACAATTCCCTATCCAACTTTTCTTTAACATCCATGAGTTGTAATGGAACTTTCTCACCTGCGAAATCCATTTTCTTAGGTGTATGCAGGGAATAAATTTTA
>JBMYJC010000025.1:0-5681 GCA_049594055.1 Luteibaculum sp.
GCGTTTCCGCGAATCATTAACGGAACTTATATCAAATGAAATCAAGCTTTTCTTTCGGTCAAACCACTGCTGAATAAATTCAGATTTATAAACATTTTTGTGTGTAGTATAATAAGGTCATTAATAGTTCCCAGAAATTACCGACCAACAATGAGCGGGAAACAAAAAATTATAAGAATAATCTGATCTATATCATCCGGAATAGTCCCTGACAGCGCTTAGCTTTCATTGTGCCAGCTGCAACTATTTAATACTTTCCGCCCCAAATTCCTCAGCGTGGTAGCAGAAAAAAGTGTAAGTGGAGTGGATACCGAAACGAATTTCCGACAACAGCCAAATCAAGCCCTAATTTTAAGTTTTGTTCTTTTCCAGGTGGTGTCAGCAGCCATCGGTTTTGGCCTGGAGGCTCAAAGAGAGGCCTTAGTTCCATATGTTTTCATTGCATGCTCAATTCTCGCTATTGCAGGTAGCCGGATATATAGAGATGACTTTAGGTCGGGGTATTATCACGTCCTTTACTTTATAGGGTTAACCCCATTAATTTGGTCATTCAAAATAAACCCGCCCGATCAGCAATTTTTCACAAGCACACAGGTTTTGTTTTTTGTTTTTGGCTTTTTCGGTATAGAAAGGCCTCAAGCCTTACAGGGTGCGTGGCGTTTCGTGGTAACGGGTTTGACTCTTGTGTTTTTAGGATTTACAATGGAAATTGAACAGAGCCAACCTTATTTTAGTGCACAAATCTGGATTCTATCCAGTACAATCCTTGCCCCATTGTTATTTCACAGAGCTAAGACCAAGGGAAATTCCGATCCGGCAGAACTTATAAAGGAACTAGAAAGTAGTCGAATTAAGTTACGAGAGCAGGAGGAGCAGATAGCCACCTTAAAATTGGAACGTAAAAATGAAGATTATCAGGAAAATAGGCTTCTGCGTGTGGCCGTTCACGATATTAACAACCGGGTTGCTTCCTTAATGAATTTGAATCGCCTCTTTGAAATTAAATTCAAGAAAATGCATGAGGAGGGATTGTTGAAGTACAATGAGAAATTGGAGGAAATAGCAAATGAGCTGAAGGTGTTTGCCGATAATTTAGTGGCTCCAATTCACAATCCGGAACACCCTCAAATAAGTCTCAACAAGGATTTTATTGAGATTAAACCTTTGTTGGAAAGTATAGTGGATGAGTTAAGGCCCAAGGCGGCTTCAAAAAGCATAAGCTTAAACCTTATTCAGACCAATAAGGATTTGCATTTGCAAGCTGATAAAACATACTTGAAAGTTATATTGAGGAACCTGATGAACTATGCCATCAAGTTCTCCCAGATCAATAACCAGATTATTGTGAGTACTTCTATGCGCTTCAATAAAGTCTATATAGAGGTTATGGACAAGGCCCGCGGGATTGAAAAGGAAAGTTTGGATCGCATGTTTAGCTTTCTTCCCGATAATATTGAGGATAAAATGGAAGACACGACAAAAGGCATTGGTCTTTCTGTCGCCAAGTTTTTAACGGAAAGGATGGAAGGTCAGGTGTTTTACGAGTCCTCGGTAGAGTTGGGCTTACATTTTTCTGTTGTTTTTGATGCAGTTTCATTACCACCCGGTATATTAGAGGACCAATCATTTAGTGAAACTGGACCTCAAAAATGAAAAAGCTTCTAGGAGCGTTAACCTTTACAAGCCTTCAATTTTTTTGCTTCGCTCAAAAAGATCTAGCCCTTGTTCCAAGAACAATAGAACTAAATGGGTGGATGGAGGAGCGCAGTTTTCTTATCCCGAAACCAACTGAAGGAAAATCTCTTGGTCAACCTAGTTCCGCAATCTTGTATTTGAGGTTTTCTCCGGCAATAAATCCCAAAGTATCGGCTGTAACTTTTTCCTTAAACGAATTTAAGTTACTCACAGTAAGTCCTAAACCCGGGGCAATTGAACAGATTAACTTGGATTTTAGCGGTATAGCCATCGGAAAAGAATCCCAAACCCTAAAAATCTCCTCTCAGCTCAGCTCAACAGGAGATCCTTGTAAGGATTTGAGCACTAAGGCCCTCTGGGCCCAGCTCTTAGATAGTTCAAAGATTACTTATCAGGCATTGCCCTCTCAAAGCAACATGGATCATGAATTTGATTCCGTAGGGCAGATAATTGTGGCTTCCAAAGACTTGGATTACCAAATTGCTGCACTTTATGCCAGTTGGCAAATTCAGAGATCCAAATCCTTAACCGCGCCAATAATTGCTTTTAAAGAGGAAATACTTCCAGTTACTAATAGCCTTTTTCTGGCTCCCATAGCTGACATTCCAGACGAGCTAAAACTCGGTATTCGAGACGTTCCCTTAGGAAAGGATGTGTTGCGTTACAGAGTGAAACCTGCCGATGGAGACAGTATTCCAGGAAACAACAGCGTAATCACCGCTTTCTCCGCTGAGGCCTTGCGTCTGGGTATTAAGGATATGACCCGTAGCTGGATGAATAAAAGCGAGCATGGGGAGCGGGATACCACCAATTTTATTCCACTTAAAAGGTTAAATGGCGCATTCGGAAGTATATCGGGCTGGGGGCAAATAAAGCAAGGTTTCTTTTTTTCCATTGAAGATTTCCACACCGCTCCCGATAATCTGTTTGTAAAATTGCGCGGGAAAGTACTGGATGCAGGGGAGGATGATCGTCTAAACTTGAAGATTTGGCTCAATGGATCAGAATTAACTCCGAAAGAATTTGAAGCATCAGGCTCTTTAGATCATACTTTAACCCTTAACCAAGAGCTGCTAAAGGACACGAATTACGTGGAAATTCAATTCGTGCTCAGCGGGAATTCAGGGAAATGTATAGATAACGGTAAATACTTTACGCTTTACCTTGATCCTAATAAATCTGGAGTTGAGTTTTCTGTACAAAAGGAAGTTCCATCGGTGAATTGGCTTGGGCAGCAGGTCTTGAATAAAGGTTTGAGTCTGGCATGCGAATCCGAATTGAGCTGGGCAGGAATGCAAAGTCTACAGATGCTTCTTGGATATTTAAATCCGGGTGAATTAGAAATCAAGTCCTCCGAAAATCTAAGTACCGAAAACTTTCAATCCAGCTGCATTTATTTCTTAGAGGGTAAGGAGTCTGCTTTGTGGAACCAAATGGCCCCCCTTTTCGAGCAGTTTGATTCTACTAACGTGCTTGCTTGCTTGCTGGGCATACCCAAGGGATCTGGACATACCTACCTACTGTACATCGATCAAAACCTTGCCGATCCATTCCGAAGAGATTTTATTGAAGGGATTTTTAATCCTTCTTTTAGCCAGAATTATTCAGCGCTTTATTTATCGGAAGGGGAACTCCGTTCATTATCAGCTCAGGAAGTAAAAAATAGCCTGGAAAGAAAATTTTCTTTTCGTGGGAAAGTCATTATTAAATACCTGCCTCATTTCATTTTGAGCCTTAGCCTTTTAGGCGTGGTGCTTTTTATCATACTCACTATTATGCGGGTGCACCGAAATAATCGCTCTAAATAATATGATTTTCATCACCTGAATCTCTGACCAGTAATCTGTTTGCAAAAACCTTAAAATTTTCTGGTTATTGCGGTAATCAGTTTGTATTCAGCTGGTTAAGTCAGGCATATCCCAAGACATAGCAGCTCTTTGTCATTTTTTCCTAACTGTTTAAGCACCTTCCAATTCTGCTTATCCTGATCTAGGTTGGCAAAAGGCTTTGTGCAAGCATATTTTCGTCATTTTTTTGAGGCGGAATTAAAAAAACAGTTCTGCATGGCTCCCTGGTTTTTTAGTTAGCTTTAATCTTTGAAAAGTTCCCACACATCTCATATGTCAGATAAAAAGTCGACCAGTAAAGAATCTAAAACACAATCCAAAATTGATTCAACCACAGAGGACTACAACAAAGCCCTCAGTGAGCTTCGAATAGTTGGAATTGGAACCTCTGCAGGTGGTTTAGAGGCGCTTAAAACTTTTTTCGACAATGTCCCCTCAAATTGTCCATTAAGCTTTGTAATTATTCAACACCTTTCGCCAGACTACAAGTCTTTAATGGCAGAGTTGTTGGCCAAAAACACCCAGCTACCCATTTATGAGGTAAAAAATAACATGGAGGTAAAACCGGGTTCGGTTTACCTCATTCCCGCTAAGAAAAATATGATGTTGAAGGACGGTAAGCTTCTTTTAAAAGATAAGCCTGCCGGTCATGATCTGAACCTTCCCATCGATATTTTCTTCCGTTCCATGGCTGAAGAGCTAGGTGAAAAAGCCATCGCAGTAGTGCTTACAGGAACTGGCTCTGATGGAACCCACGGGGTTAGGGCAATTAAGGAAGTTGGTGGTATGGTGATGGTTCAAAGTCCAGAAACTGCCAAGTTTGATGGAATGCCAAAAAGCGCAATTTCAACGGGCTTAGTAGATTATATACTTCCCATCAATGCCATGCCTTCTGAGATGTTGGTATACGTAGAGAACAACAGTGAGCTGGGTAACACCATCAACGAGAGAACCATCAATAAAAACGAGGATGCCTTGCAGCAGATTTTGGCTCATTTAAAGAAAATGACCAACCTCGACTTTTCTGAATACAAAAAACCAACGCTCATCCGGAGAATTAGCCGTAGGATGAGTGTAAACAAGTGCTTAAAGCTTAACGATTACCTACAATACTTATACTCCACACCACAGGAGGCACAAATTCTATACAAGGAATTCCTTATTGGGGTGACCAAATTTTTCAGAGATCCGGAGGCCTTTAACGCACTGCAAAAGGATGTGGAAAGGATTGTTTCCGAAAAAAGCCCTAATCAACCCTTAAAAATGTGGAGCGTGGCTTGCTCAACTGGAGAGGAAGCCTATTCCTTGGCTATTCTTACCAAGGAGGCTTTAGAAAAGCACAAGAAAAATTTAGAGGTAAAAATATTTGCCACCGACATTGATAAAGAGTCCTTGGAAGTAGCCGGCAAAGGGGTGTACTCTGAGAGTATTGTATCAGATGTTGGTGCGGACAGATTAAAAAAGTGGTTTGTTCGCAAAGGGGATCAATATCAGGTAATACAGGACTTGAGGAAAATGATCATTTTCTCTCATCACAATGTCCTAACAGACCCACCCTTTAATAGGATGGATCTTGTTTCCTGCCGCAACCTGCTAATCTACTTGCAGCCAAACTTACAGCAGCGTTTGCTGGCAACTTTCCACTATAGTTTAAATCTAAAAGGGGTTCTGTTTTTAGGGCCTAGTGAATCCATTGCGGAGTACAAGAATGTATTTAAAGAGACTGACCGTAGATGGAAGATCTTTGAGAACACAGAAGTATCTAGAACACTAGGATTTGAAACCAACCGGATGCCAGACGTGACATGGAACAGGGTGGTGAAATCCCCAGCCATGTCTACTAATGCTCGAAAGGCCATTATTGATACGCGATTGGCGGAGATTTTGAGCGAAACCCTTTCCGAGGAGTTTGAGGCTGTTTCTGTGTATGTAGATGAACACTTTGACATTCTTCACGCCACGGGTAACTTAAGTAAGTATTTGGCTTTACCAGAGATGGGCTTCACCATCAACTTGCTGAAAATGCTTAATGACAGCATTAGTGTTGCTATTTCCACAGCCGTTAGGAGGGCAAACAAAGAGCGCCAAAAGGTTCATTATCGCGGGGTTCGACTGGTTTCACATGAAACGGTAAGGGTA
>JBMYJC010000025.1:5691-12420 GCA_049594055.1 Luteibaculum sp.
GGTAATTGATGTTTTAGTAAAACCCTTTAAGATAGATAAGCTGGATACCAAGACTTACTATTTGGTTATCCTACTGGAAAATAAGGCCGTATCCAACCAGGAGGTTATGGCCTCCATTTCAGAAACGGATCCAACATCGGCCACACGGATTTCCGAGTTGCAGCGAGAGTTAAAGGAGACGAAAGAAAACCTGCAAGCAACCGTAGAAGAGGTAGAAACCAGTAATGAGGAGTTGCAGGCAACCAATGAGGAATTGCTGGCTGCCAACGAAGAATTGCAAAGTACCAACGAAGAGCTCCAGTCTGTGAATGAGGAGATGCATACGGTAAATGCCGAGCATCAATCCAAAATCCAGGAATTGGCTGCTTTAAATGCCGATATGGATAACCTGCTCAAGAGTACGGATATTGGCACCATATTCCTGGACAAGGAATTAAAAATCCGCTGGTTTACGCCTGCCATCAAAGAACAGTTTAATCTGCTAATGGCGGATGTTGGCCGACCCATAGCGAACTTTAGTTCCAACATCAAAGGAATGAACATCATTTCTGAGGTTGAGTACGTAATTAGCACAGGGAAGCAGGTTGAAAAGGAGACTTATGTAGAAGATGGAAAAAAATGGTTCTTAAGCCGTGTGCTTCCTTACCAAGATGGTAATTACCGCATTCAGGGCGCGGTTATAACCTTTGTTGATATTACCCAAATTAAGCAGGTTCAGCTAGAGCTGGAGTTAAATGAGAGTTTATTCCGGGCCTTATTTGAAACCTCGCCAGCAGCCGTTATTACCACAGATATGGATGGGGTTGTTGAAACTGCCAACCAAAATGCAGCCAGGTTATTAAGCACTGAGGTGTCAGAGGTAAAAGGAAGGGACATTTTTGAGTTGTTTAATGCCAGTTCTAGAGGGAAGATTAAAAACCTCTATAAAGAAAAGAATGCAACTAAGGTGTTGCGATCAACTGATGAGATTTTCATAAAAGGCAGAGGAGGTAAAGAAATTCCCGTAAGTCTTATAACCGAGCAATTGGAGCATAAAAACAAAAGCCTGCTTTTACTCAACATTACAGATATCTCGGAACAGCTAAAAAGCCAGAAAGAATTGCAGAGCTTAAACGAAAAGCTTGCACTTAAGGTTGAGGCCACTACAAAAGAGGTGGGAGAAAAAGACTTGTTATTGCAACATGTACTTGAGTCTACTACAGCCGGTTATTGGATCTTTGATCAGGGTGAGGGGCTAATTATGTCTGAATCTTTCCACAGTGTTTTCCGAGAAGAGGGAGACCTTGTGAGCTCCTGGGATGTTTGGAAAGATATCATGGTGGAGGAAGACTACGAAGACTTTGAGGCCAAATATAATGCGCATGTAAAATCCAAAGGAAAAACACCTTTTGAGGTAAGCTGCCGCATGTATAGAACAGACGGTAATCCGCTATGGATTTACATTAAGGGTAAGGTTATAGAATGGCAAGAAAAAAAGCCTCAAAAGGTGGTGGGCAGTTTGGTGAATATTTCTCAGCTTAAAAATGCGCAATTGGAACTGTCCAATACCAATACCAAGCTAGAGAGAAGCCTGCAAGAACTTAGTCTTAAAAACCATGAATTGGAGCAAATTGCATACGTTGCAACCCATGATCTGCGTGCCCCGGTTCTCAACTTATCCCACCTATTAAAGATGTTTGATACGGACCAGGTGGAAGGAAAGAACCAAGAGGTTTTTGAGAAGATCCACTCATCGGTAAATCAACTGAATGGTACCCTGAATGATCTAATAAACATTGCGGCCATTAATAACGAGGAAATTCCTGATCGCTTTAAGCGAGTAAATCTGGAGAAAGAATTTAATACAGTTTTAGATTCTGTGGACTTGCTATCCAAAGAGTCACAAATAAATATTTCTTCAGTGTTCAAAGCTAAAATGCTCACCTATTATCCAGTACACATAAAGAGCATTTTCCAGAACCTGCTAACCAATGCCATAAAGTATCGTAAAAAGGATAGTCCCCTTCAGGTAGATGTAAAAACCTATGAGTCTGGGAATTATACGGTTATTGAGATTACTGATAACGGCATTGGAATTGACCTTAATAAGCAGGGAAAAAAGCTCTTCGGTATGTTTAAGCAGTTGCACGCTGGTTACGAAGGAAAAGGCCTGGGGCTTTATTTGGTTAAAACCCAGGTGGAATTATTAGGTGGGGAAATAGAAGTAGAGAGTGAACCAGGAAAAGGGACAACCTTTAAGATTTGCCTATTGGATCAAAAGAAGTTTCAGAAAACACGAGGAGCTAATTAGTATTGAGAAGCATGTTAGACTCTATATTGGTAGTAGATGATGATGAAGTAAATAATTTCATCATCGAGGAATTATTTCGCGAGGAAGGATTTGCAGAAAAGGTTTACATCAAATCTTCTGTGGATGAGGGATTAAAGTTTATAGAGGAAATAGAGGAAAAGCCAGAGCTAATCATTCTGGACATCAACATGCCCGTTAAGGATGGCTTTGATTTCCTGGATGAATATTACGAGCGAAAATTTGACCGTTTCCCAAGCCAAATAATTCTTTTGACTAGTTCACTTTTTGAAAAAGATAAGTCTCTTGCTGCCCGGTACGACAAAGTGGTAAATTTTATTATCAAGCCTTTGGATGTAGATTCTTTCCAGGAGGTTATTAGCCAATTGCGAAGCAGGGCTTAAGGCTCTTGAATCTTTTGGCGGGCTAGATAAGCTCTGCAATCAACATTTTAGGATCTGGGCAGAGTTCCAGGTATTTATCCATTTCACTTTCCAGGCAAACTCCAGGAAAATCGCCCTGTCGCCCTTCCATATCTTTTATTACCTGGAAATGAAGGTGGCTGGGCCAATGGCCATTCTCCTCCCAGCTTCCCAGAAGCCCAATCATACTTCCAGCTGCGTAGTCAATATCCTTTTTTAGTTCTTCCCAAACATCATGGCCTAAATGTCCATACAGTGTGTAGAAAGGTTGGTCAAATTGCCTGTGTTCAAAAATGGCAACGTGACCATAATCACCAGCTTCATCAATAAATGATTTGCTGTGTAATTGTCCTTGAATTGGGAGATGAACAGCTGTGCCCACCGGTGCCCATATGTCGGTGCCTATATGGATGTTTCGCAATGCCTTCTCAGAGATAAAATTAGGGTTGCGGCCATACCACATGCGCTTTTCAAGGTAGCCCCCATAAAGCACTTTGTTTCCCTCCGTGTGTTTATTAAACCATGCCTCAATGGAGTTTCGGTCCAATAAACTTAAACCGTGCTCATCAATTCCTCTTGGAGATAAATCTACGGGTTCGTAAACCTTGCCAGGAAATATAGATTGTGGTTTTAAGGTGCTTAAAAGCTTAGCTAAATCCATGCTTATTCATTTATGTTCGCCAAGTTCATCAGGAAGGCATATTCCATTGCTACCTCTTTAAGGGGAGCAAATCTGCCGGATTTTCCACTGTGTCCTGCCTCTAAATTAGTATGCAACAAAATAGGTGCATTACCTGTTTGGTTCAATCTTAACTTAGCAACCCATTTGGTGGGCTCCCAATATTGCACCTGGGAGTCATGATAACCCGATGTTACCAACAGTGGAGGAAAATTATTGGGCATTATATTATCGTATGGTGAGTAGGAAAGCATGTAGTCGTAGTAGGTTTTATCGTTTGGATTACCCCACTCTTCATACTCTCCGGTGGTCAAGGGAATACTGTCATCTAACATCGTAGTCACCACATCCACAAAGGGTACAGAAGCAACCAGGCCAGCCCATAAATCAGGACGCATATTCATAACAGCTCCCATTAAAAGGCCACCGGCACTTCCCCCCATTGCAAAAAGTGCCTCTGCAGAACATACTTTTTCCTGAATGAGGAATTCGGCACAGGAAATAAAATCCTCAAACGTATTCTTCTTCTTAAGCCATTTGGCATTTTCATACCAAGGCCGGCCCAACTCTTCACCGCCCCTAATGTGGGCTATAGCAAAAGCAAATCCTCGATCTAATAAACTAAGCCTTACGGAAGAAAAATAGGGATCCATACTTATGCCGTAAGAGCCATATCCATAAAGAAGAATGGGTTTATATGTCTGCTCTTTAAATCCTTTTTTATACACCAGAGAAATAGGTATTTGGGTTCCATCTTTGCCCTTTGCCCAAAGCCTTTCCGATTGGTAATCCTCCTTCTTAAAGGATCCCAAAACCTTTTGCTCTTTCAGGATTCTTTGGTCACCACTCTCAAGCTTAATGGATAGAGTAGAGTTCGGAGTAGTTAAGGAGGTATAACTAAAGCGCAATTCTTCTGCCTCAAACTCTGTGTTTATCTCTAGGTCAACAGAGTAGGTAGGATCGTTAAATGGGACGTAATAATCCTGGGTTTTATCCCAACTAGTAACACGCAGATGGGTTAGACCTCCTTTGCGTTCAATGATCACCAAATGCTTTTCGAAGATCTCTATAGATTCTAACAAAACATCTTCCCTCCCAGCCAAAATACATTCCCAATCTTCTGCCGGAACATTTGCCTGGGAAACACGGTAAAGCGCAAAATTTTGATTCTCGTGATTACTAAGCAGGTAAAAATGACCGTTAAAATGAGTGAATGAATACTCGTGTTTTGCCTTGCGGGGTAAGAATAAGCGAAACTCTCCCGTGGGATTATCGGCTTTTAAATACCTGTATTCGTTGCAGGTACTACTTGCTGAACCTATAACCAGGTAGGTTTTACATTTGGTTTTGTACACAAAGCAATCGAATTCCGGGTCTTTCTCTTCAAACACTAATTGGTCTTCATCGCTGCTAGTTCCAAGTTTGTGTCGCCAAATTTGGAAAGAGCGCAAGGTTTGGGCGTCTTTTCTAGCGTAGAAAAGATGTTCCGAGTCGGATGCCCAGATAGCAGAACCCGTTGTACCTGGAATTTCATTTTCCAGGGTTTTCCCGTCATTCAGGTTTTTAAATCGCAGGTTGTAAATCCTTCTGGATAGAGTGTCTTCACCATAGCAAAGCCATTCATTACTGGGGCTTATACTCTTTCCGCCAATATTGTAAAAGCTTTTCCCTTCCGCCAGCTCATTAACGTCCAGGAAATCCTGCGCTTCTTCTGCATTATTTTTCCAGCGGGAGTAAATGGGGTATTCTTTCCCTTCTTCATATCGGGTTTGGTACCAATAGGCATTTAAAAAATAGGGCACAGAGCTATCGTCCTTAACAAAACGGGCTTTCATTTCCTCAAATAAGGCTTCCTGGAATTCCTCGCTGCGCTTTAGACTTTGCTGGGTATACTCATTTTCTGCTTTAAGGTAGTCTAAGACTTGGGGGTTATCTCGTTTATTAAGCCATTGAAAAGGATCTATTCTGCGGTGGCCGTGTTTTAAATGCACGTATGGATATTGAGGACAAATAGGAGCTTTCATATGTAAATCGGAATTGCTGCGAAGCTAGGAAATGAACTTGGTATTTTTATTCTTCCATGCTTGTGTTTACCTTCGGTGCCAAAGCTAGGCCCATGTTTAAGATAGAGGTGAATAAAAGCAAGTTCGAAATCTTACCAGATTCCCAAAATGGACTGAAAGGACTGGTAAACGGTGCTCCTTATGAATTGGATGCTGTAAAGGTTAAATCTGGAGAGTATCACGTGCTGTGGAATCAGAAGTCCTTTAATATTGAATTGATAAAATTTATCAATGATACCAAGCACTTGGAGTTGTTGGTGAATGGAAATAAATATTTGGTTGAGGTAAAGGATGATTTTGATGCTTTGCTAGAAAACCTTGGCTTGGATTTAGCAGGAGCGGGAGCGGCAAAAGAAATAAAGGCGCCTATGCCCGGTTTGGTGGTAGACATTCTGGTTGAAGAAGGGCAAGAACTAAAAGAAGGTGACCCTGTTCTGATTCTAGAAGCCATGAAAATGGAGAATGTTTTAAAAGCCCCTGCTGATGTTACCGTCTCTAAAATAGATGTAAACAAAGGCACGGCTGTCACAAAAAATCAAGTATTAATTCACTTTTAAAATCCCTTACTCATTATGAAAAAGTTCCTCTATTTAATTCCCTTAAGTCTATTTATTGCATGCAGTGGTGGTGCAGACAAGGTTGAGACCAACAAAAGCGAAGAAAGCACTACGAATACAGAGCAAAAGGTTGAGAATTGCACTTATGCCTACGATAACTCGAAAACTACCGTGTTATGGGAGGCCTACAAATTTACAGAGCGTGCAGCGGTAGGAGGTAAAATGGATTCTATTGTGGTTAGCAATGTCAAGGAATCTAATGATGCTTTAAAGGTGGTGGAAAATGCTTCGTTTGAAGTGTATACCAGCTCCGTAAATTCAGAGAATTCTGATCGGGACATGAAAATTCAAAAATACTTTTTTGGAAACCTTCAAATGCCGGAAAAGATTACAGGTAAGGTATTGCGTTGGGAAGGCGCTACCGCTGGAAAGGCCTATTTGGAGATTAGCATGAATGGTATTACCAAAGAAATGCCTTTTGAATACGAGCTTAGTGACAAACAGCGCGTAAAACTTACTGGTCAGTTGGATGTAACAGAATTTCAGGCAGGAAATGCTATTGCCGCATTAAATAAAATCTGCAAAGAATTACATACGGGTTCTGATGGAAAATCTAAGCTTTGGCCAGATTTTAAGATAACCGTAGTGACAGATTTGATTAAGTCTGGGTGTTAAAGGCCTTTAGGACACATTTGTGCTGACCCGTAGATTGAAGGAGAGG
>JBMYJC010000026.1:0-4418 GCA_049594055.1 Luteibaculum sp.
TTTTACTTCTTCCTCAATGGCATCAATAAGGGAGATTTGATTTCGCAGATTAAGCTCAATTTCCTTCTTTGGGTTTTCTTTTTGTTTTTCAAGAGCATCCTCAAAAGCTTTAAAGCGCATTATTATCAGGCGCTCATGTAATTCCTGAACCTCTTCTATGAAATCATTTAGTTTTTCTTCATCCAGCTTTCCATTCACCAATTGGAGGTGGTTAAACTGAATTTTCGTCACTAAATCATCCAAACTCTTATATTTCGCTGCCATGCTCCGTTTTGCTTTTGCCAAAAATATAAATACCCTGGTCTTTCAACGGAATTTGGTGGAATGCATTGCTAGGAATAGACAGTAAATATTATGCTGGGAAAGCTGGAAATTATAGTAGGTCCTATGTTTTCGGGTAAGAGTGAAGAGCTTATCCGGCGTATAAAGCGCGCCAAATTGGCAAACAGAAAGGTAGCCTGCTACAAATCCAATATAGATAAGCGCTACAGTGTAAATGAAATTGTAAGTCACGACAACAGAAGACAAAAGAGCAAAACGCTGTCCAGCCTAAAAGAAATCTTATCCGAAACGGCAGATTTTATTGCAGTAGATGAAATTCAGTTTTTTCCGGAGAGTGAACTGGAAATACTGGTTCAGCTAGCCAATTCGGGGAAAACTATTATCGTGGCTGGGTTGGATATGGATTACACAGGTGCCGCATTCCCCAGTACTGCAAAAGCCATGGCCATGGCCGATGAAGTCTTGAAATTAAAGGCCATTTGTATGGAGTGTGGTGAGGAGGCTGGCTTTTCCAAACGATTATCCACGCAAACCGATACCATACTGGTGGGTGAAAAACAGCACTACCAGGCACGTTGCCGGAAACACTTCTATCGCTAATGCTACCCAAACAGGCATCTAATCTTCAGGAAATAACAGGTGGTATTTGGAAGGATGAGCCATTTTTCCAGGAGGAAGTTTCAGTGGTTTTTACGGATAGTCGTAAAGTGTACAGTAATAAAAATGCTGTATTTGTGGCCCTTCAAGGTCCAAACTACGATGGTCATCAGTTTGTAATAGATGCCTACCAAAAGGGAGTCAAGCAGTTTTTAGTAAATCGCTTTGTTGAGGAGCTTCCCCCAGACGCCAAACAATTAAAGGTGAGCGATACGCTATTTGCGCTCCACCAATGGGCTGTTTTTGTGCGAAAGCAATTTTTTGCCCCCGTAATTGGGGTAACCGGTAGTAATGGAAAAACCATTTTTAAGGAGTGGTTTGCGCACCTGATGGAGGGAGAAATCCCTGTTTTCAAAAACCCAAAAAGTTACAATTCCCAAATTGGGGTACCCCTTTCCATTTTGCCCTTAAGCGATGCCTACGCCATGGCAATTTTTGAGGCCGGGATTTCTAAACCAGGTGAAATGGAAAGCCTTGAGCGACTAATCCGTCCTAAAATTGGCGTTTTCACCCATTTGGGTTCTGCGCATGATGAAGGCTTTGAATCGCGCGAGCATAAGCTCACAGAAAAACTCAAGCTTTTTAAACAGGCAAAAACCCTTTTACTTCCAAGTAATATTAAGAAGCAATATGCTGCGCTCCTGGAGCAAGAATTACCAGAAATTACACTCCTGGATGTAGGAAGTGATATGGACTCACATTACAGGGTTACATTTCAGGCTTTGGAAAACAAAACTCAGATTGTATTTCACAGCCCCGAAGAACATATTTTCCAGATTCCATTTACCGATTCAAGCTCGGTACAGAATGCCGTCATGGCCGTTTCCTTGTATATGCATTTGAGGATGCCTGTACAGCGTTTACAAGAAAAGCTAAAGCAGTTGCGGGCAGTTCCCATGCGCTTGTCCTTTTCCAGAACCCAGGGAAACTCGGTAATAGTTAACGATGCGTATAGCCTGGATTGGGAATCCCTACAAATAGCTTTAGACTTTTTAAAAAAGCAGGGTGGACAGCGGAGGTCGGTGCTCATTCTATCGGAACCAGCTGATGGTGACCAACAACCTGATTTTTACAAAAAACTAAAGGATAGCCTTGAAAAAAGAGGCATAGAATTTTTTATTGGCGTTGGATCTGAAATGTCTTCCAGACAGCCAGTTGAACAGGGAGTATATTTTGAAAAAGTAGAAGAGCTGCTCCGGGCCTTGCCAAAAATGAATTTAAGCGAGCGGGCCATATTGGTTAAAGGGGCTAGAAAATTCCAGTTGGAGAGGGTAGTTTCGGCTTTAGAAAGTCAAAGACATCAAACGGTATTGGAGATAAACCTTTCCGCGATAAACAGAAACTTTAATGCCATAAAAAACACCCTAAATCCGGGGGTTAAAGTTATGGCTATGGTAAAAGCTGCAGCCTATGGGGGAGGAACCGTTGAGGTGGCAAATATGCTGGAAAACCACGGGGTAGATTTTATTGGGGTGGCCTTTACCCAGGAGGGGAAAAAATTACGGCAGGCCGGAATCAAAACTCCAATTCTAGTCTTAAATCCATGGATGGATGAGGTTGAAGATTTAATTGATCATCAGCTAACCCCCGCTATCTACCGCATTGAAACCTTGCAATACCTAGAGAAAACGGCAAAGCAACTTAACGCCAAGCTGGATGTTCACATAAAGGTGGATACCGGAATGAATCGTTTGGGTTTTACCCCACACGAATTTGAGGATTTGGAATTGCAACTTAAAGAGCTCTACCATATTTCAATTCGCGGAGTGTATTCCCATTTTGCAGCAGCAGACGAGGCCGATTTCGATTCGTTTTCGCAGGAGCAGCTAAAGCAATTTGCAGATTTTTCGGAGAAACTGGAGAAGGCCTTAAACCGGAAAATCTTAAAGCATATCTGTAATACCAGTGCTACCCTGCGCTTTCCGGATGCGCATTTTGATATGGTGAGATTGGGAATAGGTTTGTACGGATACAACCCCAGCAATAGTGGAATACCCTTGGAGCTGGCCTTGACCTTCAAAACCCATGTTTCTCAAATAAGGGTTTTAGAGCCCGGACAATCTGTGGGCTATGGCCGGAAATTTATTGCACCCCATGAAACCCGCATGGCAGTTTTACCTATTGGCTACGCAGATGGTTTGCCCCGCAGTTCCGGTAATGAGCGCTATAAAATTTTGTTCCCAAACATTGGAACTGCCCCAATAATTGGCAATGTTTGTATGGATATGTGCATGGTTGCTATTGGCGATTTGCCAGTTAGAGAGGGGGATAGAGCTATTGTTTTTGGGCCAGAACACCCTATTGAAGAACTTGCACGTGTAAATAAGACCATCCCTTACGAGATTCTCTGTGGAATTTCGGACCGGGTGAAGCGAATTTATTATGAAGACTGAACCTGCCGAATTAAAATCGGTCATAGAAGTTTGTTTGTACAGCAAGAATTTGAAGCAGGCTGAAGCTTTTTATGGTAAAAAGCTGGGTTTTGAACTCATTAGTTCTTCAGATACATTTCGATTTTTTCGTGTGGGAAATCAAATGCTCCTCATTTTTGATGCAGACAGCAGCCGAAACCAATCCAACCTGCCACCTCATTTTGCCCACGGACAGCAGCATATTGCCTTTTTAAGCAATGAAGCAAATTATGCCGTGTGGAAAGAACATCTCAAAAACTGTGGAGTTAAAATTGAAGCAGAAACAGTTTGGCCCAATTCAGGACTTAGATCTTTTTACTTTCGTGATCCCGAAAATCATGTTTTAGAGATTTTAGAGGGAAACATTTGGTTCTAAATCCCCGTGGTACAACTTTTATCCATCCTCTATAAAGTCTATTTTTTTCTACTGTTTGCCACTAGCCTGCTATTGTTATACCCAGTTTTTTATTGGGCCTTGGGTAGAAAAACAAAACACCTGGATTTCGCTTTTCGCCTAAAAAAAATATGGGCAAAATTTCTTTTTTACGGTTCTTTTAATTCGCTGGAAAAAGAGATGAATAGCTCTGGGGAGGGAGTTAAAATCTATTGCCCCAATCATAGTTCCTATCTGGATATCATTGTGTGCTACCTGGTTATACCCCATAAATTTTTGTTTTTGGGTAAGGCAGAATTATTGCGCTGGCCTTTGTTTAGAATCTTCTTTAAACACATGGATATTGCTGTAAACCGGGGAAATAAATTACAGGCTGCAAGATCGGTTGTTCAATGTGGTAAAGCACTAAAAACGGGTTGGTCTTTGGTAATTTTTCCTGAGGGAACCATTAGTAAAAAGGCACCCGAACTTTTTCCTTTTAAACCTGGGGCATTTAAAATTGCAGAGCAGTTTAATGTAGATATAGTGCCAGTTTCTTTTGTTGGAAATTGGCGGGTTTTAAATGTATCACATTGGAACTCCAAATCGCTTCCTGGTAGAATACAGGCCTTTGTTCACAATAAACTAACTTTGCCCTCTGATTTAGACCTTTCCGCAAAAAGGGAGGCGCTTAA
>JBMYJC010000026.1:4428-12267 GCA_049594055.1 Luteibaculum sp.
TCGATTAGCAGAGCTATCCAAGCTAAACTTTGATGAAGCAGAGAAAAAGGATATGCTCAAGGATCTAAATAAAATGTTGGGTTTTGTAGAAAAGCTGAACGAGGTAGATGCCGATGGTTTGGAACCTCTGTTATTTATGTCAGATGAGAGCAATCGCTGGCGTGAAGATGTTGCCGAAAAAGCGTTAGATCAAAAAGACGCCCTAAAGAATGCCCCGCTTAAAGACAGCGATTATTTTAAGGTTCCCAAGGTAATCTCAAATCCTTCCTAGTTTAACTTTTTGTTTTTGTACTAAAAAAACGAAACTATTAACCGTCTAGAGGAATTTTATTGTTGAATGTTGCATTTCTTTGGACTAAATAAGGCTACCTAAACCACTTTTTACTGTCTTAATACTACCTTAACATGAGTTATGTGTAGTAGAGTAATCCCCATAGTACTATTCCTGTTGCTCCCTCTGTCTGCTGTTTTTAGCCAGGGCTCTGTAAACAATTGCAACAATATCGATTTTGAGTCTGCAAATTTTTCCAATTGGGATGGCCTAATCGGTTGTCCAGATCGGGGCTTTAAAATTACCCAGGCGCTTTATTGCACCAACACATGGAATGGCATAGATCCCGATAATGGAGTGGACGATGCAGGCACAGCGGCTGGTTTAGAAAGCCAACACGAAATTATTTCTCAAGGCTTTAATGGTGGGAAAGATCCTATAGTAAATGCGCTATCTATAAAATCACCTTTGTTAAATGGGCAGGGCAATTCCACAGGAACTTATGTCGCTCGTTTGGGAAATTATGAAGGGAATCCATCAGGTTCTGGGGTAAGTGGAACGGGTGTAGCTCAGGCCGCTGAACTTTCTTACAACATTACTGTCGATAGCTCCAACCTAATTATTCAGGTTGCTTATGCCGTTGTACTCGAGAGTCCAGGTCATGCTTACAATGAGCTGCCGTATTTCAGCATCAATGTATTGGACCCCAATGACCAGAAAATAGAATGCATGCGCTTTGAGGTGGCTGGTACCAGCAGTGAACCAGGATTTAAGCGCTTTGGCGGCTATGTTTGGAAAGATTGGACCATTGCATCTCTGTATTTAGGAGATTATTTTGGAAGTAATGTTACCGTTCAGTTTCAAACTTCCGATTGTTATTTAGAAGCCCATGCGGGTTGGGCATATGTGGATGCGCATTGCGATTCGCTAAAGATTGAGGCAGATAAGGACAGTATTTGCGTTGGGGAGTTTTTTAACATTGAAGCTCCTAAGGGAATGACCAACTATAAATGGTATTATGTTCCCGACTCAGTTTACGAGGACAACAAAGCCTACTACGACAACATTCCACCTGGTAATTTTGGTAGCACTGGTGCCATAGACACCATGTTTCGATTTACCGAATTTGATGCCAGTGGAGTGCCCATAGTTGGGAGAAAAATTAAACATAACAGGCCGGGCTACTATTTTGTAGAAATGGAGCCTTTTACCACCAGTAATACTCCTTGCCCTTTTCGCATGATGAAAAAAATCCATGCGCGGCCAGAGCCAGATCCCGGCTTTATCACGGAGTTTGAACCCTTTTGCCAGGGTACCCCCATTTTTGTTAGAGATACCAGTCCCAATCCCGATAGCTCAAAAATCGAAATCAGAAAGTGGATGTGGGATTTAGAGCAAACGGGTGGTGTTCCAAAATATATCTACGCAGATACCTTCTACCATGCTGAGGACACGGTTTTTGAGTTTATTGATAATAAGTTGCACCTGCCCTCCGAGAATTACAGCAACATCGCGGTTATTCCAGATACCTCAGGAAAAATTTCCTTTGGTATGGTCTTAATCAATCAGTTTGGATGCAAAGACACACTGTTTAAAGAAATTGAGATAACCCCCATTGATACGATAGTTTTTGAAGATCCTGCAATCCTTTGTGTGGATGAGCCTCCATTACAACTGGTTGCAAATCCAAAGGACGGTGAGTGGAATGGCGATTCTTTGGTATGGTCGGGCCCAGGAGTTAGCAAATCGGGGATTTTAGATCCTGCAGAATTTGATGGCAACTTCGGTCGTCACTGGGTTTATTTAACCCAATACCCCTGTATGGAAACCGATTCATTGCAGGTGGAAATTCAAGATCGTGCCGATGCTGATTTTGACGCGCCCGAAGAACTATGCCCAGAGGATTACCCCTTAACCCTTAGTGCCAACAACCCCAATGGAGTTTGGTCAGGAAAATACATAACTCCTGGAGGTTACTACAATCCAGTAGGTGCTCCAGCAGGTTTTGACTCTGTTTACTACCGAATTGCAGGCCAGTGTCCGGACACCGTTGGAAAAGCTATTTTACTCCTCAGAGCTCCAGCATTTAATTTCGAGCAAATTGGTGCACAATGCGAAGTAGATGTAGACATTGCCTTAAATATGGAACCTGCCGGCGGAACCTGGTCGGGCACCGGAATTGTTGATGCTGACAATGGGATTTGGAACCCCAATACAGCGGGATTAGGAGAACACAACATCCGCTATACTATTACCGATCCTTGTTTTAAGGACACCACGGTAGTTCTGGAGGTTATTGCTAATCCCGATCCAAGTTTTACTGCCCCAGATACGCTATGCAATGATGTGGGCGCCTTTGACCTAAAAGCTGCGCAAAGTGGAGGTATTTGGTCTGGGCCTGGAATTATCAATCCCACCAAAGGAACATTCGATCCCGATGCAGCCAATCCAGGAGAGAATGAGGTAGAATACTCCTTTAATGGTTCCTGCGCCAAAAAGGATTCGGCTCTTATTTTCATTATCAAAAAACAAATCCCAGTACTGGACGAAGAAGGTCCATTTTGCCTCGTGGATACTATGGTGCAATTAAACACTTCGGTGGAAGGAGGAACCTGGTCTGGAAACGGAATTACTGATCCAGAAAATGGTGTTTTTAACCCTATTGTTTCAGATACAGGAAGGCATACCATTACCTACGATTTTTCCATCAATGGCTTCTGTCCAACCTTCGATGAAATAGTAATTGAGGTAACAAATAAAACACCAGTTGGAATTCAGGCACCCAATTCAAGCTACTGTGATTCTGATGATGCTTTTAATCTTGTGGGAAGCCCAGCAAATGGTGTTTGGAGCGGAACAGGAATAACCGATCAAACGCTTGGAACCTTTGACCCAGCAAAGGCAGGAGAAGGGATGCATAGAATTTACTATCAAGTCCCCGGTATTTGTGGGGGAATCGACTCGGTAGATATTCAAGTAATAAAATTCCAACAGGCAAATTTAGATCCGCAAGGCCCCTTGTGTCCAGATGGAAATCCTGTAGAGCTTTTATTCTCTCCTGCGGGAGGTAGTTTTAATTCAAGTTTTGTTTCCGAAAGCGGGGGGAAATACTTTTTTGATCCTACGGCGGCAGGAACTGGGATGCACAATATTCAATACAGCCTGCCTGGTCAATGCGGAAGTGATACTACAATTCAGGTTGAGGTTGCTCCAGCATTAAATATTCAATCCTTATCGGGTACTAATCCCAGTTGCTTTGGTTTTAGCGATGGCAGCATTACCCTTAATGCGAGCGGTGGTTATAACAACATAACTTACAGCTACAACCCGGCTCCAATTTCTGGGCAAGGGTCTAATTCTGCAACAGGTTTTTCTAGCGGAAAGGTAGTGATCACCTTAAGCGATGACCTCGGATGTCAATTGCTGGATTCCGTTACTTTAACTCAACCTCCAGCGTTAAGCTTTGGGATTAATTTAAAGTCAGAAAACTGCGGGAAAGCTGATGCTGAAGCAGAGGTAATAAACCTCAATGGAGGAACCCCTGGCTACGGATTCAATTGGTTAAATAGCAGTAGTGATAGTGCTAAATCAGTCAACCGCTCTGCTGGTCCTGTTCGTATTACGATAACGGATTCTCAAGGGTGTGAACTCAGTTTAGATACGGTAATAACAGGAAGTCCGGCACCTATTTTTAACATAGCCGCTCAACCAGTTAGCTGCAAAGATTCTACTGATGGTTCCGTTTCGGTGAGTAATATCCAGAATACGCTGGGTCCAATTAGTCACACATTAAATGGAAATAACCAGAATAACTTAACGGCCTTCAATTTGGCTCCAGGGAATTATACCTGGGTATTAACAGATTCGGTTGGATGTACAGCCAATAGGACAGTTGAGGTTACTGAACCCAGTGCAGTTGTAATCGCTTTACCATATCACCAGGACTCCATTTGTATCAATGAGAACCCTTCTATTTCCCCAAGTATTAATGGAGGAAATGGCGCGCCCTTTAGTTTTGCCTGGAGTAAAGACGGAAGTGTAGTCTATAGTCAAGCCCAGCTCACCTACAATGACTCTGGAAGCTACTTTGTTCAAGGATTTGATGCAAATAATTGTCCTTCCAATATGGAGCAGTTGGATGTTCATTATTATCCACCCTTAGACATAATTGCATCTGCAAACCCAAGTATTATTTGTAGTGGAGACCTCACTCAATTAAGCGGTTCTGCATTGGGAGGTAACTCCAACTATATCTATACATGGAGGGATAACAACAATAACATCCTATCCCAAAATGCCACTACAAGCGCTCCGGCCTATGGAGACTCTGCAAGTACTGGATATTTCCTTTTTGAGGTAAGCGATGCTTGTTCCCCACCTGCAATTGATACCGTATTTATTTCTTTCCACCCAGAACCCAGACCCTTGGCTCTTCCAGACTCCTCATGTGCACCCTTAAATGCCACTTTGATTGATATTTCTGCGACTGCCACAAAGTGGGTATGGGAAGGAAATGGGCAAAGCCTAAACGGCAATAATGCGCAACTATCCAATCTCCCTCCTGGGAACTACAACATTCGACTGTACTCTGAAAACCAGTTTGGATGTAAAGACACAAGCACCTTTTCCAGCTTGCTCAAATCCTTCAGAAATCCGATTGCAAGCGTGCGCGTAAGCCCGAATTATGTGGACATAAACACGGTTCAGGTTTTGCTGAATAACACCGATAATGCGGATGTGGAAAGTTGGTCTTGGCAGATTATAGATTTAAACAATCCTTTAGACACCATTTTTACCAATCAAAGAAATCCAAGTTTTGATCCTGGTTCAGATACCACCAGATATTTAGTTAATCTGTGGTTGGAAAGTGCCAGAGGTTGTAGAGATAGCACCTTTAGAATTATTCCGGTAAAACCAGCACACGAGGTTTTTGTACCTAACACCTTTTCGCCTAATGGCGATGGAGCAAACGATTATTTTTTCCCGGTCTTTTTCGGATTAGAAGTTCAAGGCTACGTATTTCAAATCTTCGATCGCTGGGGAGAGCTTATCTTCAAAAGCGTTGAGCTCGATAAGGGTTGGGACGGAAAATACATGGGAGAATCTGTGAAACCCGGTGTTTATGTTTGGAAACTTAAATACCTTAATGAGTACAACGAGGAGAAATCGCTATTTGGAAACGTGAATGTTTTGCGCTAGATATTAACATCAGTTAGAGCAGCTAATAAACTGATTATGAGTACTTTTAAACTTTAATAAGCTGCGTTTCGTAGATTGTTTGCAATGCCATCGTTGAGGTTTCTTCGGTTCTCTATATGCTTTGCCCTGTTCATAGGAATTTTAAATGGTCAAAATTCCATGGCACAGTGTGGAAATATCTCATTTGAATCTGGGAGTTTTAATGGATGGAAAGGAAAAGTAGGTTGTGTAACCAACCAATTGGCTATTAATACCAATTGTGCGGATGCCAGCCAAACGATAGATCCAGCCGGAGGGCTCAATTCTTACAACGGCCAACACGCCATTCTAACCCCTGGTTTTAACAGCGGGAGTGATCCTTTGGTGCCAGCCATAAAAATGGTTTCGCCATTAAACGATAAATACATTGCTCGCCTTGGAGATTACGAAGCTACTACCATTACACGCAGTTTTGCTCGAGGGGCTTTTTTGGAATACGAATATCAGGTTACGGAGTTAAATGCATTGGTAACTCTATATTTTGCCATTGTTTTACAAGATCCCGATGATCACGACCTGGGAGACCGCCCCTTTTTTTTACTGGAATTAGAAGATCCAAACGGGAACTCGGTGGAGTGTATTGAATATGCAGGAATTCCAGGTTTCCAGAAATTCGATCGATACTTTTACCGCAACTGGACTCCGGTTTCTATCAACCTATACCAGTATGCTGGGAATAAGGTTAAATTAAGAGTTACCACTTCAGATTGTGGCCAGGAGGCTCACCTGGGCTATGCCTACCTCGATGCCACCTGTCAGGAACCTGTTATTCGCTCTAATCGCGAAGTACTCTGCCCAGGAGACGATGTGGAATTAATTGCCCCACCGGGGATGGAATCTTATGCGTGGAGGCACCAAGAGTCTGGCAACACCATTGTTGGTACTACCGAGTCCATTGTAGTAGACAAAGTGGGTACTTACACCTGCTCTATGGTGCCCTTCTCTACCTCCAGCACATCTTGTCCTTTCGAGCTCAAAAAGGTTATCCGAAATCCACGGGGTAGCATTGACCCGCGGATTTCTTTGGATAAAACCGTAATCTGTTCAGGAGATGCCGTTACCATGGAGAATGTGTCTGTAAAAAACAATACAGACATTTCCAGTTTGGAATGGAGGATTTCTGGCTCCTATGTGGTAAAGGATCAAACCAAGGTTGTGCGAACACTGTCTCAAGTGGGTACGCACCAAATTGAATTGAAAATTATTGATTTGGATGGTTGTGAGTTTGAAACTTCCACACAGGTGGAAGTGGTTCCTCCGCCCAATCCACAGATAAATGCGGCTGGACCTTTCTGTACAGATGATCCTCCATTTACCTTACAAAAATCTCCACCCAATGGCGTGTGGGCAGGAACCGGGGTGAATGCAAATGGTGTATTTAACCCCGCGCAAGCTGGATTTCAAAACAGTCCACACAATATCTCCTACACGGTTACTCAGGTTTGTACTAGAACCGATAATATTAGCATTGTAGTCAACAAACGGAAAAACCCAACCATAAACCCTGTTCAGGTGCTTTGCAATGATGGAAGCCCCGTTCAACTGACAGCTGCTGAGAATGGAGGAGTATGGTCTGGACCGGGTGTAAATGGCTCAGGACTATTTAACCCAGCAGCGGCAGGTCCGGGTAAACACACCGTTAAATATGCTTTTCTCAATGCCTGTCCTACCGAGGATGAGATTGAAATTGAGGTAGTAAGGAGAAAAAATCCGGCAGTAGCAGACCCGGGCTCTTTCTGTGTAAGCGATGCTCCCTATCAACTACAGCCTGTTGAGCCCGGTGGACGCTGGAGTGGAAATGGGGTGGATCCGCAAACTGGGGTTTTCGATCCTTCCGTTGCGGGTGCGGGAACCCACACCATCGTGCATAATTTTGACGGGCCTTGTCCTTCGCAACGCATCTTGCAAATTCGGGTAATTCTAAAGGCCAATGCAGATTTTACGGCCCCGACCAGTATTTGTGAGAATGATGTAGCGGCAGATCTAATTGCTCAGGGAAGCGGAGGAAATTTCTCCGGCCCGGGAGTTTTTGGAAGTAAATTTAATCCAGCCCAAGCTGGTCCCGGAACGCACCCTGTGCAGTATTTAATTCCTGGCGCATGTGGCGATACCGTAGTCAAAAACATTGTAGTACACCCCTATTTTGATCCAAGTATATCCAACCCTGGAATTCTCTGCACCGATAGACAGCCGTTTGAGTTGAATGCCGCAGCTCCACCAAGAGAGCCTCGCTGTTGGCCGATTACTCGTTGATTTAGATCTCGGCCATGTCTTTGATCTTAGAAAGAGAGTTAGCCCCCGCGGCTCATATTCAGGCTATTGTTTTGGGT
>JBMYJC010000027.1:0-11909 GCA_049594055.1 Luteibaculum sp.
TGGCCATAATAAGTATCTCCCAAATAATCGAAACTATTGCAACCATAACCGTAGCCTAAAGCATGCTGACTGATTCTAACTGGTAAAAATTGAAGATAATGCTCAAGCGTTTCTGGGTTACTAAACAGGTTTCCATTATATAATGCCTGCGCCATTTTAGTCAAATCTTTAGGTGTACTTACTAAGGCCCCAGCGGCAAATACCATACTGGCAAAACTGGGCGTATGTAGAAAATTTGCATCGTCCCATTCTCCATCCTGGTTAAAATCTGAATACCCTTTTGAAATTGCTTGCTCACTCTCCATAAAAGGAGGAAACCAGGTATTGGATAGCGACAAAGGGAGAATAATTTTTTCCTCCAAAAATTCTGCATAGCTTTTTCCAGAAACTTTTTCTATGATCATTCCAAGCAGGATATAGTTGGTATTACTATAACTCCAGGCAGATCCAGGTGCAAAATCTTGTGCTTGTAAATAGTTGCTTAATACCTCATTTGGATCCCAAACTTTATTTGCATTGTGATTATACCATTGCTGTGCAGCGCTAGGATGACGCAAAATTTCTGCTATTCCAGAGCTATGGTTTAACGCCTGTTCTATAGTTGCGTTAGGATTTATATTGGAATGACCTGGAACATAATCCACAATTTTATCCTCAATATCAAGCAAGCTATCCTCATACAGCATAAAAATTAGGGCGGATGTGAAAATTTTGTTTACCGAGGCAGCCCAAAAGCTGTAAGTAGTATCCATAGGGCGATTTTGGGCAATATTTTCAATTCCAGCTGCGCCATACCAATAGCCGTGTTCCGCACTTTCCAAATAGCAAGAAACTCCATTGAGGTCTTCGCTTTCTAAGAGTTCATTTAAACGGTTTTGTAGGGCAGTTTGTAACGCTGGCGCCATACTTTGCTGTGCGTGCAATGAAAGGCCACAAATTGCAAGCAATAGAGTATAAAAGATTTTCATGGTGTACGTTTGAGACAAATAGCGCGAATTATGCAGCAATCAACTTTGCATTTCTTGCTAAATTTTTTGGTGATATTCCGTGTTGCGCCTTGAAGGCTCTTGAAAAAGCGCTGTAATCTGAATAACCGTATTGAAAATAAAAGGGCAAAATATTATTGCCCGATTGCAATTCCTGCCTTGCGTGTTGTAAGCGAATTTGAGCATGATGTTTTTTTGGACTACAGCCGAAAAAGGCAGTAAAACAGCGAGTAAAGTGGTAAGGAGACATTCCACATGCCGCTGCAAAGTAATCTAGGTTTTTCTCAAAATGCTGTGGGTTGGAAAGTAATTGCCAGGCAATTTGTAATTGCCGGGAAACCATCTTCAAGCTGTTTTTACTCTTGTGAGGAAGCCGATTTTTGGATGCATCCAAATTATCTAGAAGCTCAAGTAACAAAGCAAAAGTATTTTCCCAGGCTGGAAGCTCAGAAATGTCTGTATTCGGTAGCAGTACAGAAGGAATGATTCCTCCCTCCAATTGTAAATTGTTTGATACTATTTCTTGTTCCTGTAGAAAATTATGCAAGGTTGCTGGACTAATATTGATACAAATTCCCTGCGTGTTTTTTTCGTTGGCCATTATCAGTTCATCCCCAGCATTTACCCATAATATTCTTCCCGGAATTAATTCGTGATACTTGCCATTAATGGTGTAATGCTCTTTACCCTGCTCTACCCACTTAAATCCCGAATTCGCTGCTGTAAAGCCAAAATTCCATTGGCGATGAACAAAAGAAGTATTTACCGAATCTCCGGGAATTGGGGATGATGGTAGGCGAGCCAAAAATGCATCATCCACAAAAATTTTCTGTGGCATCCTGCAATATGCATGAAGCCAAAAAAGCACTCAAGGCTAGATGGTACCAACGGCAATTAACAAGGATAGAGGCACAAAACATTGTTGTTAAAACTATTGTCTGCGGGGTTTCCAAAACCTTTAAAAGATCAATATCCCTTTAGAAAATCAAAACCCACTTGCCACATAAAACTCCAATTGCTCCTTGTTAACAGGGTGTTGGAATTTTAAATAGGCCGCATGCAAATACAAGCGATCTTTTCTAGCGCCATAAAGGTCGTCTCCAAGGATTGGGGTGTTTAATCCTTTCTTATGCGCGCAATGCACCCTAAGTTGGTGTGTTCGACCAGTTTTAGGAAAAAGGTTTACCAGGGTTTTAGCCCCACGCTCTTCGATTTTTTCCCAGTGAGTATGTGCCTTTTTTCCATGCTCATAACACACCAATTGCCGGGGTCTGTTATCTAAATCTACGCGCAGGGGTAATTTTATTTCTCCTCGATCTTTTTCTAGGCTTCCATCCAAGAGGGCTTCGTAACGCTTAATGACTTTTCGCTGTAAAAACTGTTCCTGCAGATGCTTGTGTACATCCTTTTGTTTTGCAGCTAATAAGAGGCCAGAGGTAGACATATCCAAGCGGTGCACCAATAAAGGTCCGGTAGCTTCAGGATATAACCCTTCCAGGCGGGTGAGCACGGAATCGTAAATATTTTTTCCTGGTACGCTGAGCATACCTGCAGGTTTATTGATTACCAGCAAATGCTCATCCTCAAAAACGATCTCAAAATGCTTTCCAAGCCCTGGATTTTTCAGCATTGGATTCTGCTCCACATCTAAACCCTTTAACATGTGGGCTAGAATGGGCTCACATTTCCCCCGACAGGATGGATAAAAGTTTTTGTGCGACCGAACCTCTGCGGGTGGAGAGGCTCCCCACCAAAACTCACCAAGTGCCAGCGGTTTTAGTTGGTGCAAATAGGCAAAATGCAAGAGCTTAGGTGCAGCACATTCACCTGCTCCAGAGGGTGGTGAATTTTGCCCGCGTTCCTTAAAAATGGAGAGCAGACTTCGAAATTCTCCCTCTGCATTGAGAAAATTGTAATCGGAAAACATACGACTTTGCAGCGCTGCCGATCTATTCTTGCGCTCTTGTTTTAGGGCGTCAATTTTAGCTTGCCAATTTATGCATTCAAGGCGCAACGCTTCAATTTCCCTTTTCCATTTTCTCTTGGCGTCTTTTATTTCGTAGTGCATAGCAGCACTCTCTTCGGCCAGTGCTTTTAAGGCTACACTTTTTTGGACTTCAGGTAGGTTGTCCAGCGCTTTCCGCTGCTTATCTCGAAAAACTTTTGCCTGCGCCATCTTGGTTTTAAGGGCTTTAATTTCCCGCTCCGCTTCTATTTCATGGCTTCTAAGTTTTTCTGTGCAGGAAATAAATTCCGGATGTTTCTCTAATTCCTCTACCTGGATGTTAATGGCTTTGATCTCCTCCTCGCCAGTACGGAAGTAACCGTCTTTTTCCAGGATGTCAAAAACCGGGGGGACAAATCCGGAGTGGTGATTCTCATCGGCCAGCTTACCCGAAAAAGCGGCTAAAAAACCCAAAGCTCCACTTGGGTCTTGTACTACCAAAACACCAAACATTTTACCAATGGCATCCGGACTTGGATTTGCAGAGAAACCAAAATCATGACCAAAATCCCTACCTCTAAGATGGGCTTGTAATTGCTGGGCTGCAGAAATTACTAGAGGATGCGGCTCGTAATTGAAGGGGTAAGTGAATTGTTCTGGTAAAGAAAGCCCCGATACATCCTCCTGAAATTGCCAAATAAAATCCCCTATCTGCATACCTTGGCAAATTTGGGATAATTATTGTCGGGCTTTGAAGGGCTTTAAATCAAAAATCGGATGTACAAATAATACTGCAAATAATGAAAGGCATTTTTGCTAAACCGCTGCAGTTATCCCTTCAAGTAAAATTTCGGAGAAATTTGTAACAAGATGTCTGAGCTAAGTAAATACTACCTTGCAAAAGGTTAGAAAGAAGATAATCCAAAGAACCAGCATGAAAGGATACATTTTATATACCCTATTTTGCCTCCCTTTGCTGGCCTTGCAATGCACGGTATGTAAAGCGCCAATACCCTCCGAACCTCCCATTTCCAAAGACACCATAAGCCCAGAGTTGCAGGCCGCCATAGATCAATTGCCCGCCGCAACCGATACGGGGGCAAATATTTTGGGCTTTATAACGAAAGAAAATACACCTTATGCTGTTTTTCCATTTGGTGAGCACGAGGATACCTACTTTATCTCATCCTTTGATGGGTATTTGTTGGATATTGATACCCGTAAACACGATGATAACGGTGTAATTTTCTATGTAGGAATGTCCATCGTTTTAACTACCGGTACGCCCCAAGATACCACCACCGTTTATCCTTTGCTCGAATTAGGGACTTACCCCATCCAAGAAGTGCTTTACACCTACACGATTGATTACGACCGCGAGGGAAGTAGTATTTGCAGTTATTTAACTGGTGCTCCCTTTCAAAGTAGCAATGTAGAAAATGCTGCAGGCGATGTAGTTCTTACCCGCATAGATACTGCCAAGGGTATTTACTCGGGTACATTTAATTTTTCTATTGCCATAGATTCTGCTTTTTACTCAGAACGTTACGATAGCTATTGCCCTAATCCGCTCAACGCCTTCTATGGCCGTTTTGATGTTAAAGCACCTAGGGTTGAGCCTGGCAGTCAGTAAACCCTACAACAAAATAACTATGAAAAAACTTTGTTTAATGCTCATAGCTTGGGCTATGGCGCTTTTATGCTTAGCCCAAAGCCCCCGTTCAGCGTAGCTTGAGCTACGCTAAACCATCTCTCCAGCTTATAGCTGGATAAAAGCGATCTGTCACCTCGAGTAAGGTTTCTTTGAAATCAGTATTGAGAAGTCCATACAAAGCAAACAGGCCAAAATAGTTCTCGATACACTTCGCTACTAGAAAACCGCTCACCACACAGCTCTGTTTTCCTCTCTTCCATTTCATCCATTAGAAAATCCTATAGCCCAATTAGCAAAAAAAATGACCCTAAAAACCCCCTTAAACAAAAGGTTTACAGCAGGTTTTTGGTCTTAATCCCGCATTACACCCCGTATTAACAGCTTTTGAAGGCTGTAGCAGCTACCTTTGCATCCCAGCAAAAGAAACATGCCTTTTAAACCTTACCTATACCTGCTGATTAGCGCAATTTTTCTACCCGCTATCCTATCCGCTCAAGAAAAAACAAGCATATCAGGAAGAGTGGTTGACGAAATTTCCGGCCAGCCTATTCCTTACGCTACTGTTGCCGTAAAAGAGCTCAGCAGCGACAACATTCTGGGCGGCACAACTACACTGGATGATGGCAGCTTTAAACTGCAGCTAAACAGCAGCAACATACGCTTGGAAATAAGTTTTATTGGATACAAAACCAAAAGCATCACAGACATTAGCTTTAATAATGGCTCCGCGGAACTCGGAGAAATAAACTTGGAGAGTAATGCAGAAAACTTAGCCGAAGTACAGGTTACCGCAGAGAAATCTTCTGTGGAATTCAAATTGGACAAGCGGGTATTTAATGTAGGAAAAGACATTAGCAGTACCGGCATGAGCGCCATGGATGTTCTGGGCAATGTTCCATCGGTGAATGTGGATATTGAAGGACAAATTACCCTAAGAGGCAATTCTGGGGTGCAAATCCTTATTAATGGTAAACCCTCTGTTTTGGCTGATGAAGGTGGTAATGCACTGGGAACCATTACGGCCGACATGATTGAGTCCATTGAGGTAATTACCAACCCCTCAGCTAAATACCAGGCAGAAGGAACCTCTGGGATTCTAAACATCATCCTAAAAAAAGAGGAAAAGAAGGGCCTTAATGGATCAGCATCGGTAAATACCGGTATACCCGATAACCACAGCTTTGGAATTAGCTTAAACCGAAGAACTGAAAACTTTAACTTTTTCACCCAAATGGGCGCGGGTTACCGATCGATTCCCCGTTACAATGAAAACATCAACCAAAACTTTGCTGATAGCACCTTGCTTTTAAGTGAAGGCACCGAGTTTAGAAACGAGCAGTTCTACAACATTACCCTGGGCACCGACTATTACATCAACGATTTTAACATCATAACCCTATCGGGGAACTTTGCATACGAAATTGAAGATCAGCCCTCGGAAACGGACTTTGAGTTTTACCAAAACCAAGACGAGCTAAGCTCCAAATGGCGAAGAACCGAAGAAACCGAGGCAGATAATCCAAAATACCAGTACGAATTACAATACGAGCGGCAGTTTAGAAACAACGAGGACCACAAATTACTTTTTGCGACACTGGGTCGTTTTTTTGGAAAAGAGCAATCCTCAAACTTTACCAATCAAACGCTTTTTGGAAATGAGGAATACGCAAGTCAAAAAACGCGAACCAACTTCTATCAGGCCGACTACACCTTTAAGGTAGATTACACCAATCCGCTTACGGATAAAATAACCATTGAAACTGGGGCGCTTTTTGAAATAAACGATGTTGGAAATGATTTTGAAGTTGCTAATCTGCAAAACGGGAATTTTGTTGTAGACAGCAACCTTACCAACAACTTTGAGTACGACCAGCAAGTTTTAGGAGTTTACGGTACCGGTGCATACGAAGGTGACAGATGGGGCGTAAAAATTGGTTTACGGGTAGAAGCAACCGACTTAAAAACAAGGCTCACCACAACCAACCAACGGAACAAGCAGGTGTATGAAAATCTTTTTCCCTCCTTTCACACTTCTTATAAGTTCAGCGAAAGGTTTTCCTTACAGGCAGGTTATTCCAGACGGATTTACCGACCCAGACTCTGGGATTTAAATCCCTTTTTTAACATTAGAAACAACTTTAACATCCGCCAGGGGAACCCCGATCTACTTCCGGAGTTTGGGGATTCTTATGAGGTATCAGGGATCTTTTTGGTTGGAAAAGCTTCCTTCAGCTCCAGCATATATCATTTGTTCACCACAGACCAAATCACGCGTGTGCTTATCCCAGAGGGGAATGTTAGCATTAGCAAGCCTTTAAATATTGGAACAAACGCCAAAACCGGATTGGAGATCAATGGAAAAGTGAGTCCCGAAAAATGGCTTACCATTACGGGTGATTTTAATTACGGTGTTTTCCAGCGTAGGGGTCAGTTTCTGGATCAGAATTTCGATTTTAATGGCAATCAATGGTCTACCCAGCTAACCGGCAAATTTAAGTTGCCCTCTCAGTTTGAATTTGAGCTAAGCGGTAATTACAATTCGCCCTTTAAGACTGTACAGGGAAAAACATCGGGTTTTGCATTCCTGGACTTTGGAATTCGCAAAAAACTCTGGGATGGCAAAGGAATCATTGATTTGGGGGTTCGCGATCTTTTTGCCACAAGAATCAACGAAGACATCGTAAACCAAAACAGCTATTACTTGTACGATTTCTCCCAACGCGGAAGATTTATTGTAGCTGGATTTAGTTACAGCTTCGGTAAAGGCGAGGCTATGACTTACACCGGCAGAAGACGTTAATTCAGGTAAAGAAGTAGGACTTGTTTTTAGTTTCAGGCCCCTCCTAGCCTTCCCGAAGGGGAGGAATTTAGATTTTCCTCAATTTACCAATAAAGACAATGGATTCCAGATCTACACTACGTTTCGTCTGGAATGCAAGTTTGCTTTGCTTTCGGCTTTCAGCTTGGGGCTTTATGCTTATCAAGGCCCCTCCTAAGCTCCCCGAAGGGGAGGAACTTAGATTTCCTCAATTTACCGAATCACCGTATCACCGCATCACCAAATCAACAATAAAAGAGACTCTTCACTTCCTTCAGAATGACCGTGTGTTTTGCTCTTCCGCTTTAAGTGGATTCCAGATCTACACTTACGTTTCGTCTGGAATGAAAATCCGCTTTGCTTTCGGCTTTCAGCTTGGGGCTTTAGGCTTATCATAGCCCCTCCTAAGCTCCCCAAAGGGGAGGAACATAGATTTTCCTCAATTCACCAAATCACCGCATCACCAAATCAACAATAAAAGAGACTCTTCACCTTGTTCAGAGTAACATTTCTCTTTGCTTCACAACTTTTCGGCTTTTCAACTCATCAACTCATCAACTCATCAGCTTTTCAGCTTTTAGCTACAAGTCAAGAGGTTAAATATCTTGTAGAGGATTATTTCGCTAAGATTTCTAAGCAGGCTAAATCTGAGTTGAGTACGAAATCCTCGACTATAGATTTATTCCTTTTCAAAAGAATTTCAACAGCACTGGTGGTTTGATCCATTGACCGGATCCAAATTATTTTAGGAGGATGACCCCAAACCAGCGAAAAATCGTAGAAGTCTGCATCAAATGTCACTATTACAAAATTGTTTTCCTTCGCAAAACTCCATATTTCGCGATCCGAGCAATCCACTAGACCCAAATCTCTTACTTGGCGTGAGTTAGGAAATGTGTCAAGAAGCCTTGCGACAATCTTATAGGAAATGTTTTGATCAAAAAGCAATTTCACGAGGCAAAACCTAATTGGTTTTCACGAGTTGCCGCGTAAAACAAGCAAGCATTAATCATGGGCTCTGTAACCTCCGGAAAATCTGAATATATGGCCTCTTTACTCATTCCATTTGCCAACCAATTCAAAATATCCGCTACGGCTATTCTAGTGCCTTTCAGAATTGGTTTACCAAACCTCTTTTTTGAGTCGATTTCTATGTATTGTAAAAAGTCCATATTCAAATTTCGTCAATTTTTACGTACTAAGAACCTCGATAATTTCTACAAGCCGCATATAAAAAATTGATTGGAGTTTGTTCATAAAAGTTGGATCTATTAATCAGATCTCAAGTTGCAAAGGCAACCTCTATTACTCCTCAAGTTGGAGGAACTTAGGCTGCAGCAAATTTCCTAGCCGAATTTCAAATCACAAATTGGGTTTAGGATCTAGTTGGCAGAAAATGGATTCCAGATCTCACTACTGACGAATCCTACTGATTGTCAGCATTGTAATTACAATTCGTTTCGTCTGGAATGCGGGTCGGCTTTGCCACAAGTTCTCAGCATCGAATTTGATACAATCCGCTCAGCTATTCCTCCCCCTTAATCCCCCTCAATGAGGGGGAAAAGGCTTTCAGCTTAGCGCTTTTAGCTTTAGGCTATTTATCTTCTCATCTTTTCAACTTCTCAACTTTTCAACTTTTCAACTTTTCAGCCTTCCAGCTTAGTCCTTTCAGCTTTGAGCTTATTTCACTTTGCTCCATTGCTACCTTTTCGCATGGCTTTATTTGCTAATTCATTCACCCTCGCCTCAGCTCAACTTTTTTACTTTTGTCGCTTACATTTTTTGCGGCATGAAAATTTCCTACAATTGGCTATTGGATTATTTACCGGAAGCCTACCACAGAACTCCGGAACAACTTTCAGAAATCCTCACCAATACGGGATTAGAGGTAGAAGGGGTAGAAAGAATTGACTCCGTGCCCGGTGGCTTGGAAGGCATCGTAATTGGCGAGGTAAAATCCTGTGTTAAACACCCTAATGCCGATAAGTTAAAATGTACCATCGTTTCCATCGGAAATGAAGAATTACCCATTGTTTGCGGAGCTCCAAATGTTGCCGCGGGACAAAAGGTTTTAGTTGCTACAGTAGGAAGCACCATCCACCCAACAAATGGTGAACCATTTACCATCAAAAAAGCCAAAATCAGGGGTGAACTATCCCAGGGAATGATCTGTGCCGAAGATGAATTAAGCCTGGGCGAAAGCCATGATGGTATCCTGGTTTTACCGGAAAATGCCCCGGTAGGACAAAAAGCTGCAAAATACTACCAAGTAAGCACAGACTACCAAATTGAAATTGGACTCACGCCCAACAGAACAGATGCCATGGGGCATTGGGGTGTGGCTCGCGACATTGTAGCGGCCCTTAATTGCATTGAAAACAAAAAAGAAAAATTAAAAATTGGGCACCGTAGCATAGAGTTGCAGGAAGGAAACTGTCCGGTAGAAATTTTAGTAGAAGATGCCGAAAGATGCCCCAGATATGCCGGCTTGGTTATAAAAAATCTAAAGCTGGATGCATCGCCCAATTGGTTGCAAAATCGTTTGAAGGCCATTGGCTTAAAACCCATAAACAACCTGGTAGACATTACAAACTACGTTTGCCACGGCTTGGGGCACCCGATGCATGCGTTTGATTTAGCCCAGGTGGCTAATAACAAGGTTATTGTAAAAACCCTGGCAACAGGAAGCTCATTTACTACGCTGGATAAATTGGAGCGCAAACTGGATGAGAAGGATTTAATGATTTGCAATGCCTCTGCCCCCATGTGTATTGCTGGTGTTTTTGGAGGCTTACAATCGGGTGTATCAGAAAACACCAAAGCCATCTTTTTGGAGTCGGCTTATTTTAATCCCGTAAGTATTAGAAAAACTGCTAAGCGCCACGGCCTTAATACCGATGCATCTTTCCGCTATGAGCGAGGAATTGATCCCAACGCTACCATAGAAGCTTTAAAGCATGCCGCAGCCCTGTACCAGGAAATTGCTGGTGGAGAGATTTCAGGTGGATACAGCGATGTTAAATCTAACTTGATCTCAAAATTCCAGGTAGAATTCGACCCCCAGAAGTTCACGCAACTTGCGGGAATAGAAATTCCAGAGAGTAAAATTGATGGCATTTTGGCGGATTTGGACATAAAAATATCCAGCAAATCTGCAGAGCAATGGAAACTGGAAGTACCAGCCTACAGAGCCGATGTAACCAGGCATGCAGATATTTGTGAAGAGATTCTTCGCATCTATGGGTTTAATGAAGTTCCCATTCCCGGGAAAATTTCTCTTAGCCCAGGTAAAAGACAAAACCCAAGTAAACACGCAGTTCGGGAGCAATTGTCAGCCTTGCTTTGCGCCAGAGGCCTCTCGGAGGGTATGAGTAATGGTTTAAGCAACACACAATACTTACAGCAGCTACCTCAACTGGAGAAACAAAGCATTCAGTTACTCAATCCACTCAGCAGCGACCTAGGAATCTTGCGTAGTAGCATGTTGTTTTCTGCATTGGATTGCGTTAAGCACAACCAAAAATATGGGCAAGAGCGCGTGGCCATCTTTGAGTTTGGAAAGCAATATTTTAAAACCGAAAAAGGCTACGGGGAACTGGAAGAATTGTCATTACTTCTGGTTGGAAATGCCCAGAGCGAAGGTTGGAGCAATACCCAGGAAAAAATGGCCTGGAACCATATTAAAACCTTGGTTGATCTAATCCTAGAACGCAGCGGAGTTACATCTGGAACAAAGATTAAAGCGGGTAAAGAATCCTGGATGGAATACGGCATGCAAATCCAATTTAAAAACCAGAGTTTGGCCAATTGGGGAAAAATCAACGCTAAGCTGCTCAAGCAGAATGATATAAAACAAGAAGTTTACTTTGCCCACATCAATTTTGAGCTCTTGTTTGAAATTTTCAGTCGCCATTCTGTTAAACTAAAAGAGCTACCGAAATTTCCAGGATCCAGAAGAGACCTTTCTTTGTTGTTAAATAGCGAAGTGGAATACGAAAGCCTGGAAAAAGCAGCTAAAAAAGCAGCTTCCCAAATGTTACAAGAGGTTTCGCTTTTTGATGTATACGAGGGTAAAAACCTACCCAACGGAAAAAAATCCTACGCACTAAGCTTTCAATTTCATGCGGGAGATCGCAATTTAACGGATGAAGAGGTAGACCGCGAAATGCAGCAAATTCAAAACACCCTGGAGAAAGAGTTTAACGCTACCTTGCGATAGGTGAAACTTTTCTACCTCGTCATAAAAGCTTGGGTTTGGCTTTCTCTGCGCCTGTTTTACCACGAAATACAGGTTTATGGAAAGGAAAATATTCCCAAAGATGCAGCGGTTATTTTTATTTCCAACCACTTTAATACGCTTTTGGATCCGCTTTTGATTGTGAGCAGCATCCAGAAAAAAGTTTGGTTTCTAACCCGGGCGGATGTATTCAAAAAAAAAGACTGCGGTTTCTTCACTTCCCTGGGCGACCACGGCGGACGAAGCGATTTAATAAACCGGCCTTCCCC
>JBMYJC010000028.1:0-11545 GCA_049594055.1 Luteibaculum sp.
AGATTTAATTGCACGCTAAGTCGCAAAGTCGCCAAGTTGAGTTCTTGCTGAATATCTTTTGAATAAAACCCTTTGCGTCTCTGCGTCTTTGCGAGATTTAATTGCACGCTAAGTCGCAAAGTCGCCAAGTTGAGTTCTTGCTGAATATCTTTTGAATAAAACCCTTTGCGTCTCTGCGTCCTTGCGAGATTTAATTGCACGCTAAGTCGCAAAGTCGCCAAGTTGAGTTCTTGCTGAATATGTTTTGAATAAACATTTTATGTCTTCGCGTCTCTGCGTCTCTGCGAGATGTAATTGCACGCTAAGGCGCAAAGTCGCTAAGTTGGGTTCTAGCCGAATATGTTTTGAATAAAACCCTTTGCGTCTCTGCGTCTTTGCGAGATGTAATTGCACGCTAAGGCGCGAAGGCGCTAAGCTGGGCTCTAGCCAATTAGGTTTTCAATAAAACCCTTTGCGCCTCTGCGTCTCTGCGAGAGAAAACAATCCCTCCAAAGCTAGATTAGCAGGCTATTCTTTCCCACTAAATCACTTGTATCTGCTTCCAGGTTCCGCGTTTAAACCACCAGAAAGTTAAGATACCCGGTAGCACATAACTCACCGGAAAAGACCACCAAAGCCCTAATTCATCAATGCCCTCAATCTGCGAAACAAACCAGGCAAATGGAAACTGGATAAGCCAAATTCCAATGATCGTCAATAACATGGATGCAACCGTATTTCCAGAACCTCGCAAGGCTCCGATAAATGCCAGTTGTGCCCCCATAAATCCAAAACTAAGCGCAACAATGCGCATGAAACTGCTACCCATGGCCACTACATCGTCTTCTGCATTTAAAAAGGTGCGGACTAAAGGTTCTGACCACAGAAAAAAAATAATTCCGATTACACTCAGCACAGCAAAACCAAGACTAGCAGCATAATATGTGCCTTTTTCCGCGCGATCTATTCGGCCGGCACCCATATTTTGTCCTACCAAGGTAGAACTTGCTCTTAGCAGGCCCAGACCAAAGATTACCACAAAGCTTATGAGTCTGGAGCCCACTCCGTAGGCGGCTAAGACCTCGGTGCCAAATCGGGCGGCAATGCCAGTTAAAACCGTTAACCCCAAGGCACGAGCTGAGATTTCTACCGAAGAGGGGGTGCCCAGGCGCAAAGCCCGCCAAATCAGATTTTTATCCAGCCGAAACCTGCGGTAGTTTAATTGGATATCGGTAATTCCTTTAAAAAGGATGTAATACCCAATAGCGGCTGAAAGTCCCAAGGTTACCAAAGTGGAAACAGCAGCACCGGCAACACCATAAGCAGGAATGGGGCCCCATCCGAAAATAAAAAGTGGATCCAATCCAAAATTTAATAATAGCGTAAACCCGTTGATATACAGTGGAATACGCACCTCCCCAATTCCGCGTAATAGAGATTGGAACATGATGAAGCTGAAATTGAAGACAAGACCTAAAAAAATTAACCGCTGGAAATAGTTTGCCGTATCAAAAATTTCCTGGCTAACTCCCAACCAATGCAAGATTTGAGGCGAGAGCCAATAAGCCAGGCTAGAAACTAAAGCAGAAATAAGCACTACCAGCATTAGCGTTTGCGAGGCTACATGATTAACCTGCTTAAAATTTTTTGCTCCGGCATACTGAGCCACAAGGATGGTGCCTGCAAATGCAAAACCCGAACTAAGCGAAATGAGTAAAAAATTAACCGGAAAACTCACAGAGATTGCTGCAACTGCATTGGCGCCAAGTCTACCAACCCAAAAGGCATCCACCAGTTGGTAACCCGTTTGCAGCAAATTGGTGGCAATGATGGGAAGTGCCAAAGCCACCAGACCCTTTAATATACTGCCCTGGGTGAGGTCTATTCGCCTTTTTCTCATCCTGCGGCAATATTAGGGGATTGACTTAAATGGATAAAACCAGGCCTTGCTAATCTCCAATTTAACCTACCCAGATTAAAGTCCGTACCCCTGCTAAGAAGATGTCCCTCTTTCCAATCCATTAACATTGCTTACAGCCAGATGAGCTAATAGTTTTTTAATATGCGATATGCTCTGGCAGCTTCACGATACCGAAGCTAGCTTCCACTGTGCTGCTAACTTTTATATGGAATATTAATTTGATGCGGAAAACTCCTTTATGAAGAAGCTATTGTTTGTGGTAAATCCAATAGCCAATGGTACCGATAAAGCAGATATTACGGGCTACTTGTCTGGCAAGGCAGCAGAGACTGGCTACGCAGTTCACATCCTGGAAACCTCCGGTTCAGATGATGTGCAGGCTGTTCAGCAAAAGGTGAAAAACATAGAGCCAGAACTAATTGTGGTGGGAGGTGGAGATGGCACAGTACAAATGCTATGCACTGCGCTATACAAAATAGATTGTAAAACCACAGTGGGTATTTTGCCATTAGGTTCAGCTAATGGTTTGGCCACTAGTCTGGGCTTAGCACAAAATGCCCGTGAAGCAGTGGATTGGATATTTGAAAATCCAAATAGCCAGGATTTTGACCTCTTGCAGGTAAATAACAAATACTGCTGTGTTCATTTGTTGGATATGGGCTTAAACGCTGCCTTGGTTAAGCGCTATGAAAACTCAGATTCGCGAGGGATTTTGGGTTATGCAAAACATGTTTTTGATGCCCTGAAAACCAGGGAAGAAACCCATTTTGATCTCCAGCTAGACGGTGAGGCGCACAAAAAATCTGGCCAACTATTGGTGTGCACCAATGCTAACAGATATGGAACTGGAGTAGCCTTAACATCTGGAAAGCCCAACGATGGACTTCTTGATCTTCGCGTGATACCGAAAGTTAATCTGGAGGAGCTCATTCAGGGTGGATTGACCTTAGTTGATTTGTTTTCGGAGCAGTTGAAAGAGGATAGTTTACAAGGCAGGGAGTTATCCATTCAAGTAAATCGGCCCATCCCTCTGCAAATAGATGGTGAATTTATTGGTGATGTTAAAAAGGTGGAGGTAAGAGTTCTACCCAATGCCATTAAAATGAGGTTTCCAGATGGCGAGTAAAACCCCAGTATTACTCAACTTTTCTGCGCTGCGCAGTGCAAACCGGATATGGATCCAGGGGCAAGTGATTGGTATGAATAACCCCGACTTTAATTTGCCGGAGATGAGCTTGTGGAAACACATCCTGCACTTATGGAAAATGTACCGCGCTAAACCTTGTGCTAATTCGGAGCTAAAACTCCAATTTTCGCAGGTCAAGGTAGAGCTCCAAACAAATTCTCATGGGCACTTTAGCTTGCTCAGTGAAAATCCAGAAATAAACGGGGAATTAACGGGTGTAAGCTGCAAAGGAGAGAGGGTTATTTGTTTTCCCGAATTGTACCCTATGCGTGTGGAAGCTTTAAAAAGCAGAAAAATGCTGGTTACCGATATTGATGACACATTGCTGCAAACACACATCACCAAGCCGCTGCGTAAATTGATGATTTTGTTGTTCACACGTATAGCCAAGCGCAGATCCATCTATCAGGCTTCAGAACTCATAAATCACTATTCAGGGCAAGGGGCACAAATCATTTATTTATCCAACAGCGAGCACAACCTCTTTCCCTTAATTCGGCATTTTTTGTTGCAGCAGGATTTTCCACATGGCCCGGTGTTTCTCAAGTTTTTCAGAACCTGGACAAACTTATTTAGTGGTTTTAAATTGCCCTTGGGAAAAACACATAAAACCGCTGTTTTACATAAGCTAGCTTGGTTAAATCCCCAGGCGCAATTGAGCTTGGTGGGTGATGACAGTCAGGAAGATTTAGCGATTTATTTAAGCTTTGCTCGGTGGTATCCCAAGCGGGTGAAACAAGTAATTATTAGACAGGTACTTCCCGCACCTGTAGACAGCAAATTTGTTGATGTTGCTAAAACGCAATTCCATAATCTGGGAGTGGAATTTCTCTTTGTACCCTACTATAAAATTCTATTGCACAACAATGAGTGATGGGAGTATTATAGAATATCAAGGGCAATTAATTGTTTCTCTACAAAAAGAATTATCCTGACAATAATAATTTGAAATAAAAATTGTTTTTTTTCCGAAGCTAAATTTCAAATTATCATGAAGAATTTTGTCTTCCTTTTCGGTTTTTTTATAAATGTTGGATTAAGCGCTCAGCCCGAGGTGGCCATAGAAAAAGTAAATCAAGCCATAGATCAATTGAGCGCTATGCACATAAAAACAAAGTTTTTTTTAAAGCCCTTCAATACAACGGATACCCTTAAGGCGCAGGGAGAGAGTTGGATAGTGAAAAATCCGGCGGATACGATGTTAGGTATGAGCATCAGAAATATTTCGTACTACGAGGAAAGAACCATAGAAATTATACACCGAGATAGTATTACCTTTTTTATTAATAGTGATAATGACAGCATTACCCGATACAACCTGAATAAAGGGCACTGGAATGGTTTTACCGGGAATACGCGTAGCTCATGGAGCAACGAGAATCCTCTTTTGGTGGGGATAAAGCCCGAAATGGAAGATAGCGTGGCCCTGGAGCGAGATGAGAATAATTCCCTGGTTATTTGTCGTTACCAACCCGATATGCTCGAAATGCCTATTAAAAACATCAAATCTTCTTGGTGGATTGATGAATCTACCTGGCTTCCATACAGGTACCAAAATACTTTTAACGTTGAGGGACAGGATCAATACAGGATGTTAGAAATAAGCTTGTTGGACAGCTCTCGGGTAAAAATTGAAAAGGCTCTGAATCAACCACTGCCCAAAAAGCCCGTAAAGGATCATGTGCCAGTTGATCCAGCACGATACAAACCCTTACCAGTAGGCAGTAAAGCACCTAATTTTAGCGGTTATTTTTTGGAAGATTCATCGCTTTTTGAACTAGCATCCTACATGGATAGCGGTATTGTTTTTATTGATTTCTGGTACCAAACCTGCGCTCCTTGTATTCGCGCAATTCCTTATATCGATTCCCTTCAGCAGGAGTATGCAGCCCAAGGTCTGAGCTTTTTCGCGATAAATAGCCGCGATCATGAACAAGGACGCAAAGCACTGTCGGAGTTTTATAAAAAGCGCGGTGGTACCCTTGCTAATGCGGTAATGACCGAACTGGAGAACGAACGGGATTTGTGGAATAATTATTCAAACCCCGCCTTTTACCTGGTTAAAAATGGAGAGATTGTCCATACACAAATAGGATTTAGCCCTCAGGTTATGCCCAAGTTCAGAGAGGAAATAGAAAAACATATTTCAGACGAATAGGAGCTGCGCAGTACCAAAGGCAAATTCTTCTTACCTAAATGCTGAAATTAACAACCGAGCAATCTCGTTTTAAGTCAATTAGCTAAAAATTATAAATAATTCCAAAATAAGTATTTGTCCTAACAGTCTGTACGGCAATAACGCATTGATATATAAGAGATATTACTGAGTTCACCAAGGATTGTATTGCACTTTTTTAACAGGATTATCCAAACTGTTTTTGAGGTTTTTAGGTAGTTACCAACTAACCATAAAACCTAAATCTGTTATGAAAAAACACTTACTTCTTGCTTTAGTATTTGCAGCAAGCACGCTTTACACTTTTGCCGATCATTTATCGGAAAGGTTGATGTTTACTGCACGTCTGGACGGAGAAAATAATACCACTGTAACGAATCCGGACGCAAATGGAATTGCAACTCTCTTTTTAAATGCCAATCGGGACACCATGTTTGTTAATGTGGCTTGTGGAAATTTGGGTGGAAGCATTTCAGGTGCTCATATTCATAGCGGACAGCCAGGAGAGAATGGCCCCGTAGTGATGGATTTGAGCCCATTTGTAAATCAAAACATAATTCGAACCACCATTACTGGGGAGCTTTTGGATAGCCTGCTTCCGATGATGTTTATGGAAAGCCTCTATTTAAATGTCCATACCGAAAATCCAATTGGGACTGGAACTGCCAGAGGACAAATTAAACTGGAAAGGGATTTTGGTTTTTACACCAACCTGGATACAGCGCAAGAAATTCCAGAACCTCAAAATTCAGAAGCATTTGGTTCGGGTAATTTTATCATCGATCAAAACGATGATAGTATGCGTGTAGCTGTTATTACTTCTGGATTAACAGGAGATGCAACAGGTGCCCACTTACATTTTGCCCCAGCAGGCCAAAATGGCCCAGTAATCGTTGATCTGACAAGTCTTATTCGCGATGGTTCTCGTATTACGGGAAAAATAGCTGTGCCGGACTCGTTAAAAGGCGGGAAATTAAAGAGCTATGTAGCTAGCGGCCTTATTTATTTAAACGTTCACACCATGGAAAATATGCCGGGTGAAATTCGTGGCCAAGGCCTGGTATCTTCGGATTTATACTTGGATGCACTTATTAACCCAGAAGGATTAGATAACGGGCAAATTGTACAAACCGATGTTGAAGCGGCAGGTCACGGGTATATCAACGCGTCATTCGATTCTTTTAGATACTTTTTTGTTTACGAGGAGGAAAATCTTTCTGGCGCGCCCGTTACTGTTGGTTTTTACCAAGATGGAGTTTTAGTGAAGTCACTCACGGCCAATGCGGGAACAATTAGCGGGTCCTGGGATGCAGATGACGCTACCCAACCATTGACCGAGGAACTTATGCGCAGTCTACTTTACGGTGAAATTAGCTTGCGTATTTCCACTACTTTAAATGCTGCTGGAGAACTAGAGGGTACGCTAATCAGGGCTTTAAGAGAAGGATATGCTTATGAGTTAGATACCGAACAAGAAGTTCCAACGCCAACTGTTTCTAAAACTCCACTTGGAGGAGGAATGGTGAGTATCGATAGTAGAAGAAGCAACGCGCATATAATGCTAGCTTTTGATAGCCTTTCAGGCCCAGCTACTGGCGGTCATATTCACCTTGGCGTGCCCGGGGAAACAGGAGACGTTTTATTCCCTTTGCCCTTGAATAACAATGCCGCATTTACCTATTGGACAGCAACTGATGGTTTTACACCTGCCAATGAATTGCAGTTTAGAAGAGATAGCTTGTATGTTAACATCCATACCATGCAAAATGCACCGGGTGAAATTCGCGGGAACATTACCCGCAACTACAGAATTTCTTCTGAAACATCTGATTTAGTTGATTTGAACGGTTTTAAAATCGATTACAGCGTATATCCAAATCCTGTCCGAGATAATTTAAACATCACCTTAAGTGAAAAACTCGGTCGGGATATGGAGATAAGACTAACGGATATTAGCGGAAAATCGCTTTTCAATACTAGCTTAAAGGCTGGAAATCAGCAATCCAAGATAAATATGAGCGACCTAAACCAAGGTAGCTACATCCTTAGCTTTTTAATGGATGGTGAATTAGTAGCTAGTGAAAGATTAGTGAAATAGACATAAGCAAGTGCCTCATGTTAAAAGGCTATTTGAAGTGTTTGTGTATCCCACAGCCTTCAGGTAGCCTTTTTTTATGACGAAAAATTTAATCCCCCGTTTTGATTCAAAAAGTCAAAACAATTTTACAACCAGGCAGAATCTTCCAATACTTCTTTCAGTTCAGCCAGCATCATAGCTGTTGCGCCCCAAATGGTTTTGTCATTGTATTCAACAACTGGGGCATTGATATGCATCCCGTAATAAGGCAAATAAATTCGCTTCACTCTAAAATACTTGTCGCTCTTTAAAATCTGTAATGGAAAACTAAATACTTCGCTAACCTCGCTAGGGTCGGGTATGTATTTCGGTTTTTCATCTAAGAGGGCCAAGGTAGGGGTGACTAAAAAATTGCTGGGCGGGATATACAATTGACTCAAATGACCCAATGTGTGAACCAAATCGCCCGATAATCCAATCTCTTCATGACTTTCCCTGAGGGCGGTGTGGGTTATGTCTGCATCATTAAGCTCCTTTTTCCCGCCTGGAAAAGCCACTTGTCCGGAATGTGTACCATCGTAATCGGGGCGTTGAATGAGAGGACAAAAGAGCTCATTGCCCTCGGCAAACAGGGCGATTAAAACACCCGCCTCACGAGCTCCCAGGCGTTTGCGCTTTACATCAGCAGGACTAGGTCTGCGGTAAGAGGCCATTTGCTCGTGAGCCTTTTCACCCGGTAAAGGATTTTGCAACCTTTGCTTTAATTTCTCAATAGAAAATTGCTTATTTAAATCCATGTGCAGCGATGGCCAAAGTAATGAAATAGCCTTTTTTCCATGATCCTACCTGTTAAAGAAATCAGAAAATGGGATGAGTTCACCATTCAGGCAATGGATGGCTCCTCTACCGATTTGATGCAACGCGCTGCCAGCAAGGTTGCGGGCTTTGTGCAAGAGCAATTTTCTGGAAAATCAGTAGCAATTTTTTGTGGAAAAGGCAATAATGGTGGAGATGGACTAGCAGTGGGATATATGCTAAATCGTTTGGGATTTCGGGTTAGTTTGTTCTTGTGTCAGGGAAAGGAAGGGTCACCAGACTTCAAACATTTCTTGAGACTTTGCGAGCAGAGTGGAGTGACTATGTCGGAATCATTTTTATCTGACTTCAAAGCCGATGTATGGGTAGATGCATTATTGGGAACTGGGGTGGACAGACCAGTGGAAGGAGCTTTGGCGAATTGGATCAATCACTACAATACAGGATCGGGAACTAAAATTGCAATTGACATACCCTCTGGCCTATTTGGAGACGAGTGGGAGCAAGGTAAAGGCGCCATCACTAAAAATGATGTTACTATTACTTTTCAGTGTCTAAAATGGGCCTTTGCCAATCCAGAAAGCATAGAGTTTACAGGCCGGGTTAACATAGTCGACATAGGTTTAAATCCAGACTTTAAACCAGACACAGTTCTCGCGCAGTACCTTGGGGAAGAAAGCCTGGATTGCCTAATTCCAAAACGAAAGCTCAATGCGGAGAAAAGAGATTTTGGCGAAGTGCTAATTCTGGGCGGAAACATTGGGATGGCCGGGGCCCTGGCCTTTGCTGCAAAGGCGGCGTTTTCATGTGGCGCGGGATTGGTTAAGGTGTGCAGTCCAAAAGAAAACAGAGCAGCGCTGCAAAGTTTGGTTCCAGAAGCTACCTGGCAAAGCTGGGAAGGTCTTACGCAAAAAGAAATTTCCAAGTACAGCAGTGTATTAATTGGGCCTGGATTGGGCTTGGATAAGCAAGCAAAGGATTTGGTGAAATTATGCCTTACAGCAAATCCTAAAAAACTAATTCTGGATGCCGATGCCATTAATATTCTGGCCAAAGATTTAGGCGATCAAACCCTGCCAAAAGGGAGCGTTTTAACTCCTCATACCCGTGAATTCAAAAGACTGTGCGGGGATTTTTCAAAAGAAAAAGAGCGTTTATTCCTGCAAAAAGAGTTCTGCAAGAAACACGCGGTCACCTTTTTGTACAAGGGGCCAAAAACTTGTGTTTGTGAGCCAAATGGCGAACTCTACATCAACGCCAGTGGCAATCCTGCCTTGGCAAAGGGCGGGAGCGGGGATGTGTTGAGCGGAATTATTGCAGCCTTTGTAAATGCCATTCAACCATCGGGTTTAGCAGCTGCCAGTGCCGCATTTGTACACGGCAAGATTGCAGATGTTTACATCCAACACAATTCAGAGCTCTCCCTGCGTCCAGAGGATCAGATCGAAGGCATTCCCAAAATGCTTAAAAGCTTATTCGCCTAATTTTTTAGGGGTAAAATCGAGAGAAACAGAGTTGATGCAGTAACGCAAACCTGTAGGAGCGGGGCCATCGTCAAAAACATGGCCCAAATGCCCTCCGCAAAAGTTACAAACCACTTCGGTTCGCTGCATTCCATAAGAATTATCGGAAATTTCTCCAACAAAATTGCGGTTTACGGGCTGGTAGAAACTAGGCCATCCAGTTCCGGAGTTAAATTTTGCTTCTGATGAGAAAAGCGGGTTTTTGCATGCGTTGCATAAGTAGGTTCCACGCTCTTTGTGGTCGTAGTATTTTCCAGTAAATGCCCTTTCTGTACCCTTTTCTCGCAAGACGTGATATTCCAAATCGCTGAGCTGTTGTTTCCATTGCTCTTTGGATTTAGAAACGGTTAAACTGTCGGGTAATGGACTTATGAATTTGCTTTCTTGCGATTTAACACAAGAATTAAAGAGGAAAATACAGGAAAGTAAAGCTAGGTAACGCATCAAGTAATTTTTGACTAAAAAACGAAATGCTTTCCTGGCAGTTTACTAAAGCATGTTAACGCTTCATAGCTCTATCCATATCGCGTTTGGCATCCTTTTCCTTAAGATCTTCGCGTTTGTCGTGTATTTTCTTTCCGGAAGCCACGCCAATCTCCAGTTTAGCCAAACCTCGGTCGTTAATAAAGAGCTTTAGGGGCACAATGGTAATCCCCTTTACCTTCACCTTTTTGTGAATTTTTTCCAGTTCGGAGCGCTGTAAAAGGAGCTTTCGTGGTCGTGTGGCCTCGTGACTTTCAAAAGAGGCATTTTCATATGGGGCAATATGCAGGTTTCTCGCCCACAATTCGTTCTCTACAAAACCGCAATATCCCTCGGTAATGCTCGCTTTGTTTTGTCTTATGGATTTAATCTCTGTGCCTTTTAAAACAATGCCGCACACGTAGGTGGCCTCAATGAGATATTCGAAACGGGCCTTCTTATTTTTTATGCTGATGTTGGAAGAAAACTTCTGCTCTGCCATTCCCTAAATCCTTTCTTCTTCTGTTTTTAACGAGTAAACAAAGGAACAATATAATACCAGATGTGCAGACCATAGTTCCCGTTAATGATATGTTTAAGTAGTATCCCACAAAATAGCCGATTAACACCGCCAGGCATCCAAAAACATGGCTCAAAACAAGCATTTGTTTAAGGTTGAATGAAAACAATTGTGCAGTAACCGGAGGGATAATAATAAATCCAACCACCATAATGGCTCCAATTAATTCAAAGGCCATAACCGTGTACAAACACGTTAGCGTAAGCAAAATACCTTGCCAGCGTTTAACGTTTAGCCCAATGCTTTGTGAAAATTCGGGATTAAAAGTGCTCAGAAACAAGGGCCTTTTTGAAAGATAAACTACAGCAATGCAAACAGCCGCACTAGGCACGAGTAAGGTTAAAGCTCTGGGAATTAACCCTATCCAAGGCAACTGAATTAGATCTACGGGCACATAGGCAATCTCTCCAAACAAAACACATTCTGCATCCAGGTCTATATTTCCCAAATAAAGGTTTAGGAGGATTAGACCCAAAGCGAACATAAAGGTGTAGGTGATTCCTAGTGCAGCGTCCTTTTGCATTTTAGCCTTTTCCTGCAACCAAAAAATGGCTTGGGTAAGAAACAATCCGCTAGCTACGGCTCCCAACAACAATGGAAAACTGGCCTTGCTTTGGGAAAGCATGAAGGCCACCAGAATTCCTGGCAATACAGCGTGGGAAATAGCATCGCTGAGTAGCGCATTTTTCTGAAGGGTTAGATAGGTGCCCAGCAGTGAACCATTGATGGCCACCAGAAACCCGCAAAGCAATATGTACAAATCATTTTCACTCATCGCGGTATTATGCTTTGGTGCGGATCGAATTCCGGATCGTTTAGGTCTTT
>JBMYJC010000029.1:0-5935 GCA_049594055.1 Luteibaculum sp.
AGTAATTGGGGGAATTGGATGTATGTGGCGGGGGTGGGTCACGACACGCGCAACAAGATTTTTGATGTGGATTGGCAAGCACAGCACTACGATGAAAAGGGTTTATACCGCCAAATCTGGAGTGAAAGTTTCGGTTAAATCTGGGCCTGCTCTTAATTCTCATACATTTGGCCCGGTGAAAAACATCATCTCAAATACGGCCATAATCCTCGTTTTAGCTCTCTTGTGTTCTTGCGCCAAAGAGGAAAACTTGGTCTCCCAGACCGAGGTAGCGCCATTTCCATATCCAGCCATATTTTCTTTTGAGAAAACGGAGCAAAGAGCAGAACCCATTCTTTTATTCAAATACGGGGAAACTGGAATTGAGCAACACGAATTGCTGGGAACTTCCTGGATTTCAAATTTCGAGCAGACTTTAAGCGATAGCATAAATCCAGAATTGAGTGGCTCTCAATTAATTTTTCTAAATGATTCCCTAGCCATTCGTAACAGAAACAACCCACTGGCCACTGATAGTCTGAAAGTTTATCGTTTTGGAAATGAGTTTTACGTGGAAGGGGGAAATAATTTCCTTTTTAAGGACAAACGCCTATTGCAATCTGCGGTGGCTTTATCGCATAAGGTGGTAACCCAGGATCTCACAAGCGTTGTGAATTACTGGCAAGCCACGCGCTACGAAAACTTTTATGTTGAGGTATATAGCAGCCTTGGCTTTGATGATACTGCGGCAGTGGTTCCTTTTGAAATTAGTTACCGCATAAACTCTCCGGGTTAAGCTTTCGTTAACTCGAGCTCATAGCGCGTACTTCGGGTTAAATTTGCGGCTTCAAAACAAAAGCCATGCGCGAATTACTTACCACTGTTCTCCTATCCCTTGTTCATCTTACCCTTTTGGCTCAGCTGGGTCCCTGTGGAGACCCACTGGGAGTAAATTACAACCCGGTAAGTCCTCAAGCGGGATTTGATTGCACTTATCCACCCACCCTTCTAAGCCCAACAACTGTTTGCGAGTTGCTGGATGTAGCAGAAACTTCGGGCATTATATCATGGAACGGAAAACTGTTTACCCATAACGACAGTGGTGGAGAACCCGAGCTTTACCAAATAGACCTTACTAATGGACAGAACAAACAAGTTGTTCGTTTGCAAGGCTTAACTGCAGATAGTATTGGCGATTGGGAAGCGCTTACCCAAGATGAAAACTACATCTACATTGGCGATTTTGGAAACAACAACGGAACGAGAAAAAACTTAAGGGTTTACCGCATTAGTAAAAGTAATATCACGGAGGAAGACAGTGTTTTTGTTCCCTTTGAGGTTATCCCCTTTTTCTATCCCGAGCAAGTAAGCTTCGAGTCTAGCCAATCGCACAACTTTGATTGCGAAGGATTTATTGCTAAGGACGATACGCTTTGGTTGTTCACCAAAAACCGCGGCAATTTAAACACCAGCATTTACGCAGTTCCAGCTAAGCCTTCGCAAGAGCCTTATGCTGCCAATTTGAGAAGCACCTATAACTCTATGGGCCAAATAACTGGAGCAAGCTACGATCCACAGACAGGAAGAGTAGCACTTATTGGCTATATCAATTTAGCGCGACCCTTTGTTTACCTGCTATGGAGATTCCCAAACAATGATTTTTTCTCGGGTTATGTTAGGAGGTTTGAACTTCCAGATGGGCTTAGCGGACAATGTGAAGCCATTTGCTTTCCCAACGAGAACGAGATCTACATCAGCAACGAAAACCTTGGAGTTCCCGCTCGCATCTCAGTTTTTGAGGATAGATACACGCAGCCCTCACTTACTGGCATTCACGAATCATTTCTGCAAAAGGAAATAGCTATCCGCAATGGACGCATAAGCCTAAAAGCGAATTATGATCTTGCCTTGCGGGTTATAGACCTAAAAGGCGCAGAGGTGCTATCAGGCACTATTTCTCAGGCAGATTCTTTAAATATTGATGGATTAAAGCCCGGTGTTTACCAATTAGTTTGGAAGGAAGGAGAACAGCGATTTACCAAAAAGTTTTTACATCAATAACCTACTTTTAAGGCATGCAGCAATTGTTGAAAGAAATACGCGCATGCCGGGTTTGTGAGGAACACTTACCTCTAGGCCCCAGACCCATTATTAGTGCGACAAGCAAGGCTAGAATTCTATTAGTAGGACAAGCACCAGGTACCAAAGTACACGCCAGTGGTATTCCCTGGGACGACCCCAGTGGAAAAAGATTGCGCTCCTGGTTAAACATGAGCGATGCTGATTTTTACGATCCCAATAAAATTGCCATAGTCCCCATGGGATTTTGTTATCCAGGAAAAGGAAAAAGTGGGGACTTACCTCCCAGGCCGGAATGTGCCCCAATCTGGCATTCAAAAATTACTGCGGAACTACCCAATATTAAGCTTACCCTATTAATTGGCAAGTATGCACTTGACTACTATTTGGGAAAAGGATTGAAAAAAAATCTAACTGAAACGGTAAAAAATTTTGAGGCTTATTTGCCCCAGTATTTACCCTTACCTCACCCCTCTCCCAGAAATCAATTGTGGTTAAAAAAGAACCCTTGGTTTGAGAAGGATGTAATTCCGAGCTTACAAAGCACCGTTCATCGGATGTTTTAGGACGGTGGTCGCTTTATCTGCTATGATAAAAAATATGTTGGCCGCTCACTTTCATTAAATTTTACTTTTATTGCCTGCTAAGAGCTAAGAAACTGAATGAACGAGGAAGATAGAATAGGTTGTATTTTACTTATTGATGATGATCCCGCCAGCAACTTCTTAAATGGTACGATAATCAAAAAGGTGGGAATTAAAGCCCATGTACAGGTAACATCCAGAGCCCAGGATGCTTTGGATTTTATACTGCAAAAGGGAATGTTTGATGGCGCCAGCCACCCCAAACCCGATTTGATTTTTGTGGACATCAATATGCCCCGTATGAATGGGTGGGAGTTTGTTGAACAGTTTAAAAGACTTCCTAAAAAAAAGCAGATGGGCACCGTTGTGGTTATGCTAACTACCAGCGATAATCCCGAGGATATGAAAAAAGCCCAGGACAGACCTGAAATACATGCATACATAAGTAAGCCACTAACAAAAAGTAAGCTGAGTAACCTGGTGCACACCTATTTTCCGAAACTGGAGATCTAATCCAACAAAATTCCTTTTAGCCCTTAACTTTTATCCAGTATTTTAAGCCCAAATTACGTTATGCGGGCTTTTCTCTTTTTACTTCTCTTGCCAACACTAGGCTTGGCACAAGATCCTACAGATCCAACCTACAATGAATACAGGAGTTGGTGGGACTTAACTTTTTATGATTTAGAGGTTGAGGTGGACTTCGAAAATCAATCCCTTTCTGGAAAAAACACCATTTACTTCCAACCCGTTGGCAGCAGTTTTAAAAATTTCCTTCAAATCGACTTACAAGCACCCATGAAGATTAAACAGGTATTGTGTGGCGATAAAGAAATAGAATTCAGCAGCGCAGGGTCCGTTCATTTAATTGCAACAAAAAATGTGGATTTAGAGAAAGGAATCACTGTGCTTTTCTCTGGTAAACCAAAAAAAGCAAATTACGCGCCCTGGGAATCGGGCTTAGTTTGGACTAAAGATGGGGCTGGAAATCCATGGGTTGCAAGTGCTTGTCAGGAAGATGGCGCAAGTATTTGGTGGCCCTGTAAGGATCACCCAAAAGATGAGCCCGACAGCATGCGAATGACATTTGTTTGTCCCTCTAATTTAACGGCTGTGGGCAATGGACGCTTACAAAAAGTTGAAAACAGAGGTGATTCTAAAAAAGCATTTACCTGGGTAGTGAAAAACCCCATTAATGCCTACGGGGTAAACTTAAGCATTGGAAACTACACCTATTTTAAGGAAACTATTAAGGGATTAAGCGGGGATTTAGATGCAACCTATTACGTTTTGCCCGAGAATATAGAGAAAGCAAAAAAGCAATTTTTAGATGCGCCAAGAACCATTGAAGCCTTGGAATACTGGTTTGGCCCCTACCCATTTTATGAAGACGGCTACAAACTAGTGGAAGTTCCTTATTTGGGAATGGAACACCAGAGCTGTGTTACCTATGGTAATAAGTACAAGAACGGCTACCTGGGAAATGATTTAAGCGGAAGCGGCTGGGGTTTAAAATTCGATTTTATCATTATTCATGAAAGTGGTCACGAGTGGTTTGCCAATAGCATAACCCATAGTAATACTGCAGATTTATGGATTCACGAAGGCTTTACATCGTATTCAGAAGCCTTATTCCTTGAGTACTTTTTTGGAGAAGAAGCAGCCTCGGAATACATAATTGGCACGCGTAAAAAAATAATGAACGACAAGCCCATTATTGGTGATTATACCCTTGGGGTATCGGGCTCTTCTGACATGTATTTTAAAGGTGCCAATATGCTTCATACCCTGCGACAAATGCTTGCAGATAGCGCGCAGTGGAGAAAAATATTGCTGGATTTAAACAAAAGATTTTACAAAAGCACAGTTAGCAGTGCTCAAATAGAAAACTTTTTAGCCCTGGAAACCGGATTGGATCTGGAAGCCTTTTTTAATCAGTATCTACGGGATACAAGGATTCCTTTGCTTGAATATCAAATAAAAGACAAGCGCGTAGTGTTGCAGTTTAAAAACGTAGAAAAAAGCTTTCACATGCCCTTGCGCCTAAAAATAAATGGAGAGTGGATTAACAAAGACGTTGGCAGCAGAAAAGCCAGAATAAAGCTATCCAGTAAAATAACCGAGTTGGAGGAAAACCCGAATTATTACATTCGCTACAGACGTCTATAAAAATGGCTTTAAGCAGAGTTTCCTCCATTTGTATTATAACCGCGGCATTAATACTTGCTTTAATTTATGGCCAGTCTTTAATCCAACCTTTTATTCTAGCCCTATTTATATGGTTTGTTATTAAGGAGCTTAGAGAGCAAATGCAGCGCAGCAAATGGATTGAAAACAAAGTTCCATCTTGGCTTTTAAGCAGCATTGCTTTTGTTGTAATTATTGCCGTTCTGGGCCTTATCAGTAAGCTGCTAACCGGAAACATTAAAACGCTTTCTAAATCTCTTCCCAACTACGAGAAGGAATTAGCAACACTGGGAGATAGAATAGAACAGAGCTTAGGGGTTGATTATAAAACAAATTTAAGCCAGTATGCCTCTAGTATTGACTTTGCCTCAATTTTAGAAATGCTTATAAATTCCTTGAGCGATTTAATTGGCAACACCGTAATGATCTTAATATACTTGATATTCCTGTTGATTGAGGAGCAGGTTTTTCAGAAAAAGCTAAAGGCCCTCTGGAATCATAAAAAGGAAAGAGGTCAAATTCAAGAAATCCTAAATAAAATAGATCGTTCGGTTGGAAAATATATTGGATTAAAAACCTTGGTAAGCTTTATTACTGGCGTACTCAGCTATGCCGTTTTGCTAATGATGGATGTTGAGGCTGCATTTTTTTGGTCGAGCATCATTTTCCTATTGAACTACATACCTAACATAGGGTCATTGGTTGGCACCATTTTCCCCGCAGTTTTTGCTTTTATTCAATTTGGTTCCTGGGAGCCATTTTTGTGGGTACTGCTCGCAGTTGGTGCCATTCAAGTATTGGTTGGCAATGTATTGGAACCCAAGCTTATGGGGAACACCCTCAACCTTAGCCCTTTGGTTGTTATACTTTCTTTGGCATTTTGGGGTGCTATTTGGGGTATAATTGGTATGATACTTTCTGTTCCCATTACGGTGGGAATATTAATAGCCTGTTCAGCTTTTCCAGAGAGTAAAAGCCTAGCCATATTATTATCTGAGAAAGGAAGAATTTAAAGTTTAGATGTTTAGCATTTTAAATCAATATAAAAGACCTCTTTACATAATCATCTTTGGTACAAGCACCAAAGCTGGAAGGAGATTTGACCT
>JBMYJC010000029.1:5945-11522 GCA_049594055.1 Luteibaculum sp.
GCGCTTCTATTGGTTATTGCTTTTTCCATTGTTGTAATCATGTTGGAAAGCATCCAGGAAGTGGATACCAAGTACCATTCGATTCTTTTTATTACAGAGTGGGTTATCACCATCATTTTTACCCTTGAATATTTGTTACGCTTATGGGTAAGTGATCAACCTAAAAAGTATGCTGTTTCGTTCTTTGGGGTGGTAGATTTACTCTCCATCCTCCCCACCTATGCTGAGTTGTTTGTTACTGGAGTAACAGCGTTTAGTATGATAAGAGCAATCAGGCTTTTACGGGTTTTTAGAGTGCTTAAATTGGTGCAGTACATTGGTGAGGCTCAAATTCTTTTTTCCTCCCTAAAGGCTAGCTTAAACAAGATTACAGTCTTTTTAAGTTTTGTAATTATCTCCTGCACCATTATTGGGACTTTGATGTACGTTGTAGAGGGGCCAGAATCTGGCTTCACCTCCATTCCAAGAAGTGTTTATTGGGCGGTGGTAACATTAACTACGGTTGGATACGGTGATATAAGTCCAGCCTCTGGTATTGGGCAATTACTGGCCATGATCTTAATGATTTTAGGTTATGGGGTAATTGCGGTTCCTACCGGCCTAGTTACGGCAGAGGTTATTCAAAGTGGCAGAGTCCCCTTTAAGCCTAGTGGGGAAACTCAGGTATGTAAAAACTGCCAGAGCGAAATAAAAATAAAGGACGCCTTATTTTGCCATCACTGCGGCCAAGCTTTAAATTAATCAATTACATTCGCAGCGTGTTGGTTTTACCGGTATCTATCGGATTAGGTAAATTAAAAGGGAATGCCGTGTAAATCGGCAACAGTTCCCGCTGCTGTAAGCTTCGTTAAGCGCATAACCACAAGTGCCACTGGATTCTCCGGGAAGGCCCTATGCAGGAAGTAAGTCAGAAGACCTGCCAAAACAAGCACTTAATCGACTTTCGGGATAAAGGTTCGGTTGAATTAAAGGCTTTAGTTTTTGATTTTCTGGTGCTATGAGTTTGTAACCAACAAACAACATAGATATGATGAAATGTTTATTCTCTTTTACCACTGTACTGGTAATGAGTGCTGCGGCCTTGGGTCAGACACAATCTACCTTTGAAGGCTTTTTAACGGAGCCCAATTCCAAATTAAACGGATCTGGGGACCCCATGGGAACAGCTTACACCGATGGTAATGCAGTATTCAATTGTTTTTACGACACCTCCTTCGGTGGTTATTGGTCGGGAGGATTTGCAATTTCTAATGTAGTAGACAGCACAACTGGTGACTTTACAAACCTTTATGGTGCACGACCAGGCAGCGGTTATCAGCAATCTAGCAGCTACGCTGTAAGCCAAAACAACTCGGTATTAAAATTACAGAGCGCTGCAAGAAATGAGGGAGTTAGCGGATTTTATATAACCAATACCACCTATGCTTATTATGTAATTAGAGACGGAAATCAATTTACCAAGCCTGGCGGATTTGGAGGGCAAACGGGAAATGATCCGGATTTCTTTGCATTAAGCGTAAAAGCATACAACCAAGGCACCCTAAGCACAGACTCCGCCTTGTTTTACTTAGCAGATTATAGGTTTGCGGATAACAGCCAAGACTATATTGTAAAAACCTGGAAGTGGTTCGATTTAAGCCAGTTTACAACAGCAGACAGCCTACTTTTTGAGCTTCACAGTTCTGATGTAGGCCAGTTTGGTATTAACACACCTACCTTCTTCGCTATGGATAACTTTGAAACCAACGCAGATCCCGTAAGCATTGGAGAAATCCAAAACGAAACCCAACTGGCCATTTGGCCTAACCCAAGTGCTGGCGAATTAAACCTTCCGAAGAGCTTAACCGGAAAGCAACTGAAAGTTTTTAATCTGCAAGGAACCTTGGTTGCTCAAAAGGAAATTACTTCCACCCTTGATTTTGAAAACCTTGAACCCGGCATGTATCTTATTAGCATCCCAGAAAAGGGATTAAGCGCCACTTGGAAAAAGTTTTAAGATTTAGAAACCATGAATCTAGGGCCTCAATTAGAGGCCCTTTTTTATATACCAAAATAGCGAGACCCTCTTCTTTGCTCGTCTTTTTTGTATTTACTTTTTCTTGGTTTTTTGGCTTTAGGGGTTCGTATTACCCCTCCTCCCAGATTACTTAATCCGTCTGTAGCCAAAAATCCCCCAATTGAAATATTAAAAGCAAAGGCCTTGTAAACCGAGTTATAGTTTAATCCAAGCTTTAGGTTTTTAATGGGCGTAATTCCAATACCAAATTCTGGTTTTACCTCTCGCACGGTTTCTCCATACTCTGCCTTACCAATGCTGGAGGTTCTTGTGTTTATATAATCCACATCGTAACCAGAGTTAAAGCGAGCAAAACACAAACCGAAATTAAAATGTATAAACTCTAGGAATTGGTAATTAACACCGACCGTACGTGAAACTGTAGTGCTATTTAAGCTAATTCTGTTGTTGGCCGGACTGTAATACAAGTCGTTTTTATACGGATCCGGGCTTTCCAGGTATTCTCTTTTAAAGGCCCCTTTATAATCAAAGTAAATTCCAAAGTTGTCGTAGAGGTCTATTAACTCCACCCTTAAAAAGGTTTTTGTGGCAAATTCAAAGTCGTTGTCGCCACTGGATATTTTGGGCATAAATTCCATCCCAACAAAGAGCCCGTATTGATGATCTCTGGGGTCTCTGGATATTTTGATTTGTGCTTGAGCTTCTGCCGATAACAGAAGCACAATAATGCAAATTACTAAAGCACGCATAGGTTTGGTGTTTGGGCAAATAAAGAAAAAAATAATTGGGTATAAAGGGTTTTGATCTTCTGTTCAAAACCTTGACCATTTAGAATTTGGACAAAGGGAGGATTTCTGATTAAATTGAAGGTCACTTAATCCCCCCGACATGAAAAATTATAGAATAACCGTAAGAGTAAATAAAGGCTTTCATCGCCAAGGTGATGTACTCCAATTGAAACTCCCGTACCATCAGCAACTGGTTGGTGTAATTAAGGGTTGTGGAGGATATTATCATAAAAAAGAAAACTTTTGGTGGACGCCCTTTTACAGTGATAAAGCGGTAAATGTTTTGCGCTCCCTAAAACCCTTGTGCCAATTAAAGGACGAGGCAGAGGTTTTGCCAGAATTGCGGCAGTTTTACAAACGCCAGCAAAAGAAAAAGGCTCCACAGCCAAAGCCCACTTGGACTCCAGAGCAAAAGCAGGCGATGAAAGACTACGCACAAAAACTTATTTTAAGAGGCTACAGCGATAATACCTATCGGATTTACGGCAGTTTTTTCAAACGTTTCCTTGCCTACTTTCCATACCAAGACCCCCAAGATATAACTGAGGATAACATTAAACTCTATGTGGAAAAAACGGTTAGGGAAAACTCCTACGCGTACAAAACCCAAAATCAAATTATTAATGCCATTAAATTTTATTACGAACAGGTTCTAGGATTAGACAAGAAAAAATATTGGTTAGAACGACCTAAGAAGGAGATAAAATTACCAACGGTATTGAGTGGAAATGAATTTTTTAAACTCTTAGCGGCAGGAAAAAATTTAAAACACCAGTGTATAATTTTGTTAGCCTACAGTGCTGGATTAAGGCGAGGAGAGCTAATAAATTTGCGTAAGCAGGACTTGGACTGGGATAGGAATATAATTTACATTAGAGGCGCAAAAGGAAAAAAGGACAGGTTAGGAATACTGAGTAAAAACTGTAAGGTAGCATTGCACAAATATTTGGCGGAATATAAACCACGGCATTTCATTTTTGAGAGTCCAAACCGTACACGGTTTAGCGGAAATTCGGTTGGAAGGATAATAAGGGAGGCTGCTATACGAGCTGGGATAGAGAAGAAAGTTACTGCTCATGTATTAAGGCATAGTTTTGCAACGCATATGTTAGAATCTGGAACAGACATCCGATATATTCAGACATTTTTAGGGCACAGCAGTCTCAAAACTACCGAGATATACGCCCATGTTAGTAAATCAGCCTTCGACAAGATAAAGAGTCCTTTAGACCATCTTGTAGAGCATAAAAAGCTGGTTATCAAGACATTAAAAAAGCTTCCGCCAAAAGACTCTAACAACCCCCCACCCGATATCCAATAGTTGCCTGTAATTAAAAAATGAAACACTCCATCCTCATATTAGCTATTTTTCTATTATCAAACTGTTCGCTTCAAAACAATGAATATGAAAATATCGCTTTAAAAGAATCAACTGATTTCATACTTGAAGATTGTAGAAGAGACATAAGATGTTTTCAAGCGGAATACCTAATGAATCCTGAAAAAATAGGTCCATTCTTTCAACCTATTAAATCAACATTCGAATCTCTTTTAGAATCATGCAATAAAATAGAAAAAGAAACCCAATCTGAGAATTTCATAAGAGAATATAAACAAGCAATTATCAGAATCAATAGAACAATAAAATCCGAAATTAATGACTCGTCAATTCCATTTTTGACTGCAAAAGACTCAATAATAGAATCTGAAAATAAAAACATACTTGTTAATCATATTGTAAGACAATTCTCTGATGTACTGATTCACGTCTACAGTTATGTTGACGCTTCGTTTTGTGGAATTGAATATTTATCCTTTAATCAAAATAAAACGTGTGATGAACTGTCAACGAAATTCACATTAAAATCAAGATACATTCAATCATTCAATGGTCTTTCAAAAAAAATAGAAATTGATTCCATTTTAACACCTTCTAAAACAAAAATTGAAAAGTATGAAACAAAAATAGATTCCTCTTTTGGTAACATAATTGTACCAAACAAGAATCAAGAAAAATTAAAAATTTATGGAAAAGTCAAACTTGTTGGTAGTAATGGAGCCGAAAGAGAATATCCAATTGAAATAAATTAAATAACTACAGGCAACAATGGCTATAAACAATGCGGGTTATTGTGGTTTATATAAGCTACTCTTCCACTCTTTCGCCAAAACAAGTTTTGACGAATTATTTTTAAGTATTTTAATCCGCAAAACTTGTTTCGGCTAACATCATGCACAGATTGAAAACATCACAGCTTTCAATCCCGCACAATTTATAGCCGCAGCGTTGTATTGCATTCACCACATTACCCCGTCCAAAAGAGCTTCTTAAAAGCTAACTCTTTCTCCCAGGGCTAATTAATTTCTCCAGCTAACGATTTCCAGAAACACTGTACCTTAAGTGCGACCCTTTGTAAGGCCGATTTTTTTAAATGGTGCTTGAAACAAAGCCCGTGCGTTCATTCTGGTTGAAATGTAAAAAGCCCCGACTCGAACTCGGGGCTAGTTGATAATTTCAGTGGTGGCTACGCCTTGACGTAGACCCCGTTCAGAATAATTCTCAATACAAAGCTACATTTCCTCAGGGTCTTTTTTGTTTTTAACCCTTTAAATCATTCAAAATGGGACGAAAAAAGAAACTTGAAATGGAGATCGTAAACTCCAATGCCGCTGGTATCGATGTCGGTAGCAGATCACACTTTATCGCTGTTGGACAAGCAGAACAAGATGTAAAAGAATTTGGTGTCTACGCAGAAGACCTCTCTGCTATTT
>JBMYJC010000030.1:0-4789 GCA_049594055.1 Luteibaculum sp.
TGTAATTACCACTAACCAAAAGTGGGCCTAAAACAATGCTATCAGATTCCTGAATGAATATGTCTGGTAATAGAAGGGGTTGATCTATGTACCACCTAAATGTAGCTCCAGGCGTATTCGTAGGATCATTGGCTGTAAGCACAGCCGATCCACTTAAACATATGCTTAAGTCACCAACTACCGTTGGAGGACTAGCAATCTGACCGAATACTGAGGAAAGACATAAAAAAGACCCAATTAGGAAACTGAAGGATTTTCTGATTTTCATACTCGTTTGTAGAAATTAAAATAGGGACCGTAATCAAATGTAGAGGGATACATATAATGCGTGCACTTATCTCTGTGAATGACCACTTTCCTTCGTTATTCTGCATTTTAGGCAGAACTTTGACTTACTAGCAGTATGCAAATAAGCTGAATATTTGTTAAACAACGGAATAGCCAGGCATCAAAATCGTAATTATTTAGAAGTTAACATTTGTAAATTCAGCCAGAATGGGCACAAAAATATATTTACTCAGTTTTTTACTTGGTTTTGGCCACACTTTATGGGCTCAAAGTGGACAGTTCTATAAAGAAAAGTTCACGTTGAGATTTTTGGATGAGTTTGATCAAGAAAATGAAACTAGGGAGAACTGGATAACCCGGTTCCCATGGGGCAGATATACAAGCGGATCTCATTACTACAAGGAGGAAGGAAATCTATTTTTTCAGGATGGTATTTTAGAAATACGCTCCAAAAATGAGGAGCACACAGGAGAAGTTTGGACCTGGGATGCAGACGGAAATTTTAAACCCTACGATTCTACCTTCTATTTTACCTCTGGAATGCTTTATCACAAATTGCCTTCAGAAGAAGGGTATTTCGAATGTCGGTTTAAAACTTCAAATGTCAGTGGAACGAATGCCGCGTTTTGGTTATACGGGGATGAGCATGAAGAGATTGATGTTTTTGAAATTCAAGGCTCCAACCCCGAAAAGGCGCAAATGACTCTCCATTGGAAGGATCGCGACCCCTATTCTGGTTCCAGACAGGCAGCAAGTAACATTTACAGAAACAACCCCAATTTTAGTGAAGCATTTCACCGTATGGCTGTCCAATGGAATACAGAATCGCTTAGGTGGTATGTTGATGGCCAATACATTGAGGAAAATTTCTTCGATCGCTTTATTCGGTCCAGACACATCCCTGGAAATCAACTGCATTTTATTCTAACCCAGGAGGTAGGTACGCTTGACAAAAACATTGATACAGCCTCCTACCCCGCATCCTTCTGGGTGGATTATGTAAGTCACCACTCGCATAAAGGTTTAAAAGCCCCAGAGTTTATTGGCCAAGCAGAGTTACGCTACCAACCGGAAGTTGCTTTCATGGTGGATTTAAACCAAATAGAGGTTAAGGACAGTCTTAACTTTTATCCCTACGGCCACCGCTTAATTCTCCTTCCTGGAGAAAACTATGAATTGAACGGGGACAGTGTCTTTCCAGGCAATGGATACGCTGATGAGCTTATTATTCCAGCCAGAATAACTAACGGGATAGACAGTAGCGAAGTCTTTTTTCTTAGCCTTACACCAGATTTGGGTGCGGGAGTGGATGAAAAGAATAAGGCATTACTAAGTGTTGCTGTTTATCCTAACCCTAGCTCTGGAATCCTGCATTTAAGCGAGCCGGTAGAACGCATAAAGGTTTTATCTACGCTGGGCAAAATTGTTTGGGAACAAAGCGGAGAGAGAATTACAGAAATCAACTTGGAATCAATGGCAAAGGGCTATTATTTATTGCTGTTGGAGAATAAAAAAGGGAGATCCGCAAGAATCTCCCTTAAGCTGGAATAAGTGACCATGGTTACATCCAGACCTTAAAAATTAGATAGCCCAAACCCACTAAAAACAGGATTAGCGAAATCTTATTAATACCGTGCATCGCACGTATTTCTGGTGTGCTTTTATCCTTTTTGGCTTTCGGGTTAAACAGATTTAGGATGTACCAGGCTACTTGTTTCATTCTAATATTTCTAAGAGTTCTACTTCAAAAATCAGCGTAGAAAATGCGGGTATTTTACCTGCCGAACGGTCTCTATAAGCAAGGTCATAGGGTATGTATAATTTCCACTTTGCACCGGGCTTCATCAACTGTAGGGCTTCTACCCATCCTCTAATTACCCCGTTTACAGGGAATTGCGCTGGGCTCCCGCGTTGCACGCTAGAATCAAACACCGTTCCATCAATTAATGTTCCGTGGTAATGCACTTTAACGCGGTCGGTTATTTCAGGGGTTTTATCTCCAGTACCTTCTTTTATGATCTCGTATTGCAAACCAGATGGTAAACTAACCACGCCTTCGCGCTTGGCATTTTTCTCTAAAAATTCCTTCCCAGCCTGTTTTACCTGCAACTCTTGCTGCTCTTGCAATTTTTTAAAGTATTCGGTAACAATATTGCGCGCATCATTCTCGGAGATTTTAGTGTTTTTATCCACTAAATTGTCCTTTATTGCCTGAATTAAGGCTCCAGCGGATAAAGTATCTATATCCTGACTTAATAAATTGGAGGAAACACTTACCCCTAGGCTATAGCTAAGAGAATCTAACTCAGTAGCCAACTCATAGGCCTCGTTTTTATCCTTGCCCCTTTTTTTCCTTTGGGCATTTATCCCTGTACAAATGCAAAGGGCCACTCCTAACAACAAAACATTGCTTAGTTTATTCATCATCATCCTTGGTTTTCTCTTGTGTAAATCCATTTTTTTTCAGAGCTCATTTTGGGCTCAAATAGGTAGCCTTCGTAATTAAAGGCCTTCAAATCTTCTGCCTTTTTTATTTGTTCAACGGCCATAAAGCGTGCCATTAATCCCCTTGCCTTCTTAGCAAAAAAACCGATGGTTTTGTAACCACCATCTTCCCTCCTATCCTTAAAATCTACTTCTATAACGGGAACTTTTAAGGTAGAAAGTTTTGCTGCCTTGGCATACTCGTTGGATGCCAAATTAACGATCAATTCCTCCCCTTCACTCTCCTGTTTAAGTTTGCGGACAATTTCCTCCTGAATTTTCTTTCCCCAGTATTTGTATAGGTTACTCTTTGCAGGGGTAACCTTAAAAGGCAGTCCCATTTCTAATCGGTAAGGCTGAATTAAATCTAAGGGATTGAGTAAGCCATACAAACCCGATAGGATGGCCAAGTTCTTCTGTAGGTAATCAATTTCTTTCTTCTGAAGGCTAGTAGCCTCCAAACCTAAATAAACATCCCCTTTAAAAGTGAATATTGCTGGCTTAGCGTTTTTACCCTCAACAAAGTCCGAGGAGAAATCCTGAAATCGCTGCCAATTTAAATGCGCCAATTCCTCGCTAACATTCATTAATTTGCCGAGCCTATTGGCAGAGTACTTGCGGATTTTTGAAACCAGGTATTCAGCATCGGAAGCAAATGTTGGTATAGCAGTAGATACAGAAGGGTAATCTTTGCTTTCATCTAATGTTTTTGCCGGAGAAATTAAGGCAAGCATAGGCTAATTTTGGCCAAAAATATAGTTTTAAACCGCGCTGAAAAGCAGATATAATGGAGTTTTCAAATTTTAATGAACTAAACCTGGATGATTCCATCATCCAAGCTTTGGATTTTATGGGTATTACAAAGCCCACAAAGATCCAACAAACCGCTATTCCTCTTATTCTGGAAGGAAAGGACTTAATAGCCTGCTCACAAACTGGAACCGGAAAGACAGCATCCTTCCTAATTCCCATCATACAGCAATGCCAAAACAAAGAAAGCAGTGAGATCTATTCGCTAATTATTTGTCCTACCAGAGAACTTGCTTTACAAATAGACCAACAATGCGATGGGATAGGATATTTCAGTCCAGTTTCCTCTGTAACCCTTTATGGAGGTGGGGATGGAGATGGATTTTTAAGAGAGAAACAAGCGTTAAAATCGGGTACTAACATCCTAATTGGAACACCAGGAAAGGTCCTAAGTCACCTTAACCTAAATCCGGAAATTGGAAAACAAATTGAGGTTTTTGTTCTGGATGAGGCGGATAGGATGTTGGACATGGGTTTCCAGGATGATATCAACAGAATTATTGAGGCGCTCCCCAATCGCAAACAAAACCTACTTTTTTCGGCTACCATGCCGCCCAGCATTCGCACCTTGGCCAAAAAATTTCAAAACAACCCCGAAGAGATCTCATTTTCTATCTCCAAGCCGGCAGAAAAAATTAACCAGCGTGCAGTAAGTATTTTTGAGGACAACAAAGTGGATTACCTATTACAACATTTAGAGGGACGTCCAGAGTTGAAGAGCATCATTATTTTCTCTGCCACTAAGGCAGGAGCAAAATTTATAAGCTTCAAATTTCAGAGCAACAATCTTTCTGCCAAAAGCTTACACAGCGATAAAGAGCAAAAAGAGCGGGAAGAAATCTTGCAATCCTTTAAGGCAAAACAGCTACGCATTTTAATTGCCACTAACATTGCTGCCCGAGGCATTGATGTTGAGAACATTGATTTGGTAGTCAACTACCATGTTCCGGATGAGCCTGAAGATTACGTGCATCGTGTGGGACGAACTGCCCGAGCGGAAAAGGACGGTGAGGCCTTAACCTTGGTAGCACCCAAAGAACAGCGGAAATGGCTGCGCATTGAGGCCCTGATTGAAAAAGAGTTTGCAATGGAAACTCCAGATGGCTTTAAAGAACCAAGGTTTGATAGGGAATATCTTAAAAATAACCCTCCCGGAAAAAAGAAAGGTTTTAAGGGAAAAGGGAAGGGCGGAAAAAAGCGGTTTTCT
>JBMYJC010000030.1:4799-11046 GCA_049594055.1 Luteibaculum sp.
CGATCAAAGAAAGATGCTTAGATTTTATTGAGCTTGTGATAGAGACCTTCCACATGCTCATCAAAATCGGTTTTTAGATTAGAGAAGTACTTTTTGGTAGCTTCCTTATTGAGGCGAGGATAAGAACTGCACTGCAAAATAAACTGGTCTAAGACATCGGCAGCTTCCGATAGGAGTTGATCGGCTTTCTGCTTTTTTTCTCCTGTGCTGCTTAAAAACATGTCATAGGCGTCATCGGCAAAGCGATTTAACTCCTCCTTGAAATACCTTTTAACGTCTCTTTTACTCGCCATTATTCCTTTAGATGTGGATCTCTGTACAGCAATAATATGGCAGATTGCGGAACTATGATATACTTCTCCCTATTAAACTCAATATCGTAAGCCCCCTTTTGCAGATAAACCGCTAAATCGCCCGGCTGTGGCTGAAGCGGAACATAGCGTACATTTTCTTGTCTATCCTTCCAGGGCTCATCCTCGTTTACTGCAGGAATTGCATAACCTGGACCAACCCGCATAACATAACCTCGGTAAACTTGTTCTTTCTGTTGAACACCAGGTGGTAAAAATATTCCACTACCCGTTTTATCTACAGGCTTTAATGGTTTAATTAGTACCCGATCTCCAACAACAATGATGTTATCCAATCCAGACTCTTCCACTTCCATAAATCGATTAAAAATTGAGCCAAAAATAGCGCTCAAGAGAATATCACCCTTCGTTGAAAGAACGCCTCTTTTGCATTTTCCACTGCTCGATAAAGAGCTTGGGTTTACGCTCTTCCTAAAACCCGAGATGTTTCATCCGGTTCGCGCATTCAAAATTCGCGGGGCATTCAATTTCATTTTAAAAAACAGCGCCCAAATAAAATCTGGAGGCCTTATCACTCATTCCTCTGGAAACCATGGACAAGCACTGGCCTATGCAGGTAAAATCTTAGGTTACCAGGCTCAAATTGTGGTTCCTGAGAATGCCCCAAAAATTAAGGTTGAAGCCATGAAGCGCTGGGGTGCAGAAATTATTTTCTGCCAGAGCACGATTGAGGCTAGAGAGAAAACCTGTAGCGAAATCCAGCAAAAAAATGCTTCGCTATTTGTTCCTCCTTACGACCACCCCGACATCATAGAAGGTCAAAGCACCGCTGTTTATGAAGAGCTTATGGAAGCCAGTTTTGATCGTATTATCTGTCCCTTGGGTGGCGGAGGACTTTTAGCAGGATCCTGCCTGGCAGCAAAGGAAATAGACCCAAACATTTTGATTTACGGTGCTGAGCCAGAAGCTGCAGCGGATGGTTTTAACGGTTTAAAGCGAGGAGAACGGATTGCAACCCACAGTCCTAACACGATAGCTGACGGTTTACGAACCACGGTAGGAATTCACAATTTCCCTGTTTTAAAGGAATACTGTTCTTCCATTTGGCTTTGCTCAGAAAAAGACATTTTTTCCTGGGGAAAAAGAATGCTTACTGAATTTAATCTGTTGATAGAGCCCAGTAGCGCCACCGTATTAGCGTGTCTTGCAAATCAAAAGGAGCAACTTAAAGGAAAACGGGTGATGGCTGTTTTAAGTGGAGGAAATGTTAATCCAGCTTATTATCTGGATAACCCAAATCCTGTAAAATAATGTTGAGTTGAGGAAGAATCGGAGCGATACCATCATTGCTTAGGGTATAATCTGCCAAAGCTTGTTTTTTCTCATCTTCCCACTGGCGCTCCATTCGCAACAGAACTTCTTCTTTGGATACACAATCGCGCTCCATTACCCGCGTAATTCTCAGCTCCTTGGGGGCAACCACTAATAAAGTTTTATCGCAATGCTTATAAGTTCCCGTTTCAAAAAGTATGGCTGCTTCCTTAATCACCCAAGCGCTATGGCATTGCTCCCCTTTCCAGGCAGCAAAATCCTCTCCTACTTTAGGATGGATGATGGAGTTAAGAATTTCTAGCTTTTCTGGATTGGGAAAAACTTCTTTTGCTAAGGCCTTTTTATCTATTTGGCCATCAATAAAAACGGCAGAACCAAAGGCCTGCCGAATTTCTTGTTTTATCACTTCATTGCTGTGCAATAATTGCTTAGCGCGTTCATCGGAATTATACAATGGAAAACCAAGGTGGAAAAAAAGGTGGGAAACCCAAGATTTTCCTGCTCCTATTCCTCCCGTAATTCCAAGAACTTTTGGGGTCATGTTATTTTTGAGGAACTGCTTTTCCGCTTGGCGAAAGGGTTGATTTATCCACTCTTACCTTTCCATTCTCTAATTCAAGTACCACCGTATCCTCATCTATATCTTTTAATCTTCCGTGGATACCGCTCATTGTAACTACCTTATCGCCTTGCTTTAGGTTTTCTCTAAATTTCTTTAGCTCCTTGTTTTTTTTCATCTGTGGACGAATCATGAAAAAATAGAAGACCACAAAAATCCCAATCCAGGGAATTAATGAGATTAAAGGGTTTTGGCCTTCCTGTGGAGGCGCCATTAAAAAGATATTGTTCAGGTTCATTTTCTACTTCTGGTTTTTATTTTGGTTTTACCACGTTTCCTACTAACACGGCCGGGTTTTTAGATGGCACTGTGTTTCCGGTCACGTAGACTCTAATGTTTTGCTTTCCTTCTTTTCCTTCGCTATTAAATACGGCTGTAAAGCTAACCTCATCACCGGGATTTACTGGTTCTTTTTGCCAATCTTCAATCACCGTACAGCCGCATTCTCCGTAAATGGTGCTTATGACAAAGGGAGCATTACCGGTGTTCTTAAAGCTAAATTGTTTGCGGACAATTTCTCCCTGAGATATGGTACCAAAGTCTATCCGCTGCTCTTCAAAGGTTATTTCGGGTTGTTTTTCCTTATCGGATTCTGCCCCCGTTACCGGATTATTGATCAGATCTGGGGTTATTTCTTTCTGATTTCCGGAGTTGCATGCACTAATTACAGTGCAGGCGATTAAAAAAGCAAAAAGGCTCTGATGTTTCATTCTAAAAGTCCTCTCCCTGATTTGTGAATTTTATCGCTGTCGCGCAATTTTACGATGGCTTTGTCTAAAATCCCGTTAACAAAGTTCTTGCTTTTATTGGTGCTGTACTCCTTTGCCAAATCGATGTATTCATTCAAACTCACCTTAACTGGAATATCCGAGAAACAGAGGATTTCTGTAAGCCCCATACACATGATAATGCGATCCATCAGAGCAATCCTTTCCAAGTCCCAGTTTTTGGCTAATTGCTCAATCATCCCCTCATTTTCTTCCCAGTGATCCAGAGTTTTGCGAAACAAATCCTGCACAAAAGCCTTATCCTCATCAAAATCCTTGTACAAGGCTAAGAGAGAAACATTGCTTCCTTCCTCAATGCTATCTATGGTCTTAAGCACATTTACCGCCACTAGATCCAAATCGTCTACCCAGTATATACTTTTCTCCTCCAACCACTTCTGCAAAGCCTCATTGTTTACAATGTACTTTCTAAAGATTTTGTGGATGAGTTTTCTATCCTCGGCAAAACTGGGCTGAGTGAGTTGGATGTAGGCCTTGTACTCCTCCCCGCGGGCAAAGGTGCGGAAGATCTTATCTACGATATCCGGATCGTTTTTAATCCAGTTTATCTTATATGCCTTGCATTTTGCCTCTAGCTCATCGGACTGAGACAGTGATAGCAGAATTTTATTCTCAGCAAAAAGCTCCTCAGGTAGTAAGGTGCTTTTCAGTCCCTTATTTTCTGCCCGGTAATTCTGAGCTCTTTCCAAAGCTATCTCACGCAGGTCTGAAACCAGGCCTAACAGCGAAATATATAATTCGTAAACCTTATCAATTCCGGAGTTTAAGTTTTTTACCCCCGTACTTGGCCCATAATCATTTTGAAAATGGGCGTATAAAGCATGTAGTGTTTTTAAGCGTAAATGCCTCCTGTGGAGTAATCCCATTAATAACTCATTTTTACCTTACCCATAGATGCAATTCTCGCCTCTGCAAGCTTGTTTGCAGCTAGATAGGTGGGTATTTGCTCTTGTTCCGATTTCTCGAAAATCGCTAAGGTAGTATTGTAAATATTCTCTGCCTGTTCCTGAACCATTTCTTTGTTGTATCCAATTACCTCGGAATAACAATTAATGATTCCACCCGCATTAATTAAGAAGTCTGGAGCATAAAAAATGCCGCGGTCTAACAAGATGTTTCCGTGCTTATTTTCGTTGGCCAACTGGTTATTGGCAGCACCTGCAATGATTTGGCAAGTGAGTGACTTTAAAGTTTCGTCATTCACAGTAGCTCCCAAAGCACAGGGTGCATAAATATCCATTTCAGTTTTGTAAACCTCAGCAACAGGAATTACCTGCGCTTTCGGGTGTTTATCGGTTACCATTTTTAAGCTATCATCGTGGATATCAGAGATTTTAATCACCGCATTCTCTTTGGCTATAAAATCAATTAAATAGCGACCAACGTTGCCACAACCTTGCACCAAAATGGTTTTTCCTTCTAAAGAATCCGATCCATAAGCTCTTTTAGCAGCTGCCTTCATCCCCATGTAAACTCCGTATGCGGTTACCGGACTGGGATCTCCTCCTCCACCCAGGTGTGGCGGCTTGCCCGAAACAAACTCGGTTTCCATGGCGATGTATTCTATATCCCTGGTATTGATTCCAACATCTTCTGCTGTTATGTATTTTCCGCCCAAGTCATTTACAAAACGACCAAAGCGTCTAAACATAGCCTCCGATTTATCCTTACGGGAATCTCCAATAATAACAGCTTTTCCACCCCCTAAATTCAATCCGGAAATGGCCGATTTGTAGGTCATTCCTCTCGAAAGGCGCAATACATCGGTAATGGCTTCCATTTCTGTGGCGTAATTCCACATACGCGTTCCGCCAAGGGCTGGCCCCAAAACTGTGTTGTGCACAGCAATAATTGCTTTAAGACCAGTGGCCTTATCGTTGCAAAAAAGAATTTCCTCGTGATTAAGCGCTGAAAGCTGGCTTAACACTGGATTATCCTGGAGTGAATTTTGGTTAATTTCTTCTACTTCAAACATAAATCGGAAATAAATCGTTTGGACTTTGTTTACCTTAGCCAGCGGCTGAAAAGGCCGAGCAAAAATAGATAAAATTCAATACCGCGTTCTGGCGGTTTTCTGCATGGGGGAACTTGCTTTTCTAAACAAATATTTCTGGAAATACAGGTCCAAATTTTTCTTGGGAATCCTGTTTATCATGCTCACCAATCTTTTTGCAGTGTACTCTCCCAGGATAGTGCGTTTTGCATTTGACTTGGTAAAGGAAGCAACCCTCGCATACAAGTCTGGTGTTTTTCCTTTTTATCCGCAGCTCTTGCAGGAATTTGAGCAGCAGTGGAATACCGATTTATCCTCCTGGGCAGATTTTAGTAGCGCAGAAGCGGCTCTAAAAACAGTGGGAATTTTAGCTGTGATTTTAGGATCTGCATACTTTGTGGTTTACCTGATTAAAGGGGTGTTTCTGTTTTTCACCAGGCAGACCATCATCATCATGTCCAGAAACATTGAGTACGACCTAAAAAACGAGATTTTTGATCAGTACCAGAAACTCAGTCCGGCCTTTTATAAAAAGAACAACACCGGAGATTTAATGAACCGAATCTCGGAGGATGTGAGCCAGGTTAGAATGTATTTGGGACCTGGTGTGATGTACACCATCAACCTCATTTTCCTCTTTTTGTTTACCATCTCTTTCATGCTGGAAGTGAATGTTGAGCTCACACTCTACGTTCTCGCCCCTTTACCTATCATGTCCATCCTTATTTATTATGTAAGCTCTATAATTAATAAGAAAACGGTTGTAAAGCAGGAACAACAGAGTTACTTATCCACCTTGGTGCAGGAAGCCTTTTCTGGAATACGCGTTTTAAAAGCCTATACCCGCGAAAAGGTATTCTCGGCTAACTTTCAGGACGAGTGTCGGGAATACAAAAAGCGGTCTTTAGACCTGGTAAAGGTTGACGCCCTTTTCTTTCCCATCATCATTTTTCTGATTGGATTAAGCACCATTCTTACCGTTTACATTGGTGGATTAAAATCTATAGCTGGGGAAGTTACTTTAGGCAACATTGCTGAATTCGTTATTTACGTGAACATGCTTACCTGGCCTTTTGCTGCTGTGGGATGGGTGACTTCATTGATTCAGCGTGCCAGCGCCTCCATGAAGAGAATCAGGGAATTTTTAAATCAGGTTCCAGAAATTCAGAACCAGCAGGAATTAGAACAAGAGATTGTTGGTGAT
>JBMYJC010000031.1:0-10916 GCA_049594055.1 Luteibaculum sp.
GAAAACAGGGCCCTTTCTTTGTTGGTGCGGATGGAGGGACTCGAACCCACACACCTCACGGCACTAGATCCTAAGTCTAGCGTGTCTACCAATTTCACCACATCCGCGGTTCCGAAATTTTCGGACTGCAAAGATATCCTTTTTTTGATAACGAAAAAGACTATCACTTTTTTTATCCAAGTCCTCCACATCGTTTAAAATTAGTACGGCTACAAAACAAGAAGCCCAGCTTAATCCTTTCTATATTTTTGCCCCAGATAGCATGGATATGAAAACGATTATACCGCAAGAAATTTCTGTACCCGAATTGCATGGCCTTTTATTAGGCAGCGTTGGTCCCAGGCCAATAGCTTTTGCCAGTACGGTTGATGAACAAGGAAATCCCAACCTGGCTCCCTTTAGCTTTTTTAATGTGTTTAGTGCCAATCCGCCCATGCTAATTTTCTCTCCTGCAAGAAGAGGAAGAAATAATACCACCAAACACACCTACGAAAACATTAAAAAAACCATGGAAGTTTGTGTGAATGTGGTGAATTACGACATCGTGCAACAAACTTCTTTGGCCAGTACGGAATATCCAGAGGGTGTAAACGAATTTGTAAAGGCCGGCTTAACGCCTGTTGATAGTGAAAAAATAAAACCAAAACGAGTAAAGGAATCACCGGTTCAAATGGAATGTGTGGTGGATCAGGTGATAGAATTAGGAGACCAAGGAGGAGCAGGAAACCTAATTTTGGCTCGGGTGGTAGCCATGCACATAGACGAAAATGTTTTGGATGCAGATGGTAAAATCGATCAGCACAAGATTGGTTTGGTGGGAAGAATGGGTGGTAATTGGTACTCTAAAGGTTTTGGCGAAGCCCTTTTTGAAGTCCCAAAACCACTAACTTCTTTAGGTATTGGGGTGGATCAAATTCCAGATGAGATTCGTCTGAGTAAGTTTTTGACCGGAAACGATCTAGGCATGCTAGGCAACGTAGAGCAACTGCCCGATGAAACTGCTGTAAATGATTATCGATTAGTAGAGTTGAGTGATTTGTTTGTGGAACTGGAAGACGAACCCAAAAAATTGGAGGAGGAGTTGCACAAGCTAGCCCATACCATGCTCGAAAAAGGCGAAATTGAAAACGCCTGGAAAACCCTTTTAGCCTTTAACAATTAATGGACTCAGCAAAAAACTGGATTCCTTCTCCGCTGGCCATCGCGTTTTTGCTTTTGTTTTTTGTCGCCCTGATGGCCATTTTGTTTTTCCAACCAGAAAATGTGGGTTTAGCTGACCATGCTGCCCAAGTTTTTGAGCACGCCTATGGCGGAATGTGGGGAGAAGGAGGCCTAAGTTTTTTGGTCCAAATGGCCCTGATGCTTGTTCTGGGCCATATTTTGGCATTGAGCAGCCCTGTTCAGAATTTCATTGGTCGCATTCTTTCCAAGATTCATAATTCCAGAACAGCAGTTATTTGCACCTGCCTGGTGGCAATGCTTGCTGGATTTATTAATTGGGGTTTTGGCCTGATACTGGGGGCCGTTTTTGCCAAAGCCATCATGGATCATTTTTCGGAGCGAAAGATTCCCCATAACGCAGCACTGATCGCGGCTTGTGGTTATACTGGTCTACTCGTGTGGCACGGGGGAATTTCGGGCTCCAGCCTCATAAAAGTTGCGGAGCCGGGACACCTGGCTAGCCTTGCGCCAGAGCTTTTTGATGGGAACCAAATATTAGATGCTAGCAAAACCATTTTTAACCCAATTAACCTGCTCGTTTTCCTGGTGGTCTTAGGCTCAATAACGGCTTGCGCTCTTTGGTTAAGCAAAAAAGCTCCCCCTCTTTCATTAGCCACGAGCAAAAGGAATACCGAGGAAACTCAGCCTTCAACAAAAGGCTTGGATGGCAATTTTTGGGTTGCTTTAATAATTGGGGTAATGGTCTTGATTGGATCGGTGTACCTGATTTGTACTTCCAAAGGAGGCCTGTCTTTCCTTAATCCTAACTATATCAATTTTACTTTGCTGGGCTTGGGGATTTTGATGCACAAAAGCTTAAACCGTTTTTCAGAAGCGCTAGAGCAAGCCATTTCTGGAAGCAGCGGTATCCTGATTCAGTTCCCCATTTACTTTGCCATTATGGGCATTATGGGGGGAAGTGGTATGGTGAGTGAATTGGCTAACTTTTTTGTTGAACACGCCTCACAAGAGAGCCTACCCCTTTTCACCTTTTTTTCTGCCGGACTCATTAATCTGTTTGTTCCCAGTGGAGGAGGTCAATGGATGATTCAAGGTCCAATTATTATTGAGAGTTGCCAGCAACTTGGAATTCCATTGGAAAAAGGAGTGCTCGCGCTGGCATACGGGGATCAGCTCACCAACATGCTTCAACCTTTTTGGGCTTTGCCTTTGTTGGGAATTACCAAAGTAAAAGCCAGCCAACTCCTACCCTTTACCTTTTATTTCTTTTTGGTTGGATTGGTAGTTTATGGGTTGAGTTTGCTTGTGAGCTAAAGACAGGGATTTAAGTAGTCGTTCTTGAAACTCCCTATAAAACTCAATATTCCTGCACCAAGACCTCTGCCGGTATATGAAGTGCTGTGGTAAGTTTCCTTACCATAGCCAAAGACAATTTCCTTTTTCTGTTGAGAATTTCACTTACACGACTTTTAAGGCCAACCAATTCAGCTAAGTCCTTCTGTTTCATTCCCATTTGTTCCATTCTGAATTTGATGGCTTCGATAGGATCTGGCATACCGATTGGAAAATTTTCACTTTCGTACTTTTCAATTAAAATAGAGAGCACCTCCAATTCATCGCCTTTCTCACTTCCTTTTTTTGCATCAAATATTAGCTCAAGCCGCTGCAGCGCTTGCCTGTAATCTACTTCATTTTTTATCGGTGATATTTTCATACTAAATCGTATTTGCGTCTACTTTATCGTATTCTGCATGGGTTCCAACAAAACGTATCCAGCACAGTTGGTAATCGAAATTAATTTTCACAATTAACCTATAGCGATTGCCCTTTATATTAAAAACAATACGGTTGTCTTTTAGCACACTCGCATTAGGATACTCCAATTTCAATTCATTAACATTCGTCAAATTAGCCTTTTCAGTCTCTCGGTACCATGAAGTAAGCTGTTGTTCACAGTCTGCATGTTTAGCCCAAAAATCTCGTAAAGTCCGTTTTGCAATTACCCGCACTTGCTTACTTTAAAGCAAAGATACTAATAAGTTCCCCTAACGGGAACCGCAAGAGTACAAACCGCTTTATCACTTTTTTCTCAACTCTGCACATCAAAAGCATCACGCAAGGTATTTCCAAGCCATATAAAGGCCTTAACAACTCATAATAGGAAATGAGGGAAGGATAAAGGCTTCAATAAAAAATCATCTATTTATTGTAAATTTACGATAGCTTAATCGGTATATTTCCGATTAAATGGCAATATTTTTACATATTGGATTTTCGATCGGCCATAAAAAAATATGCTGAGGTACCCATATCTCGTCAGGTGCTACTTAAGTTACTGAGCCACTATAAAAGCCCTAACGACAAGATAAGCGGCTTGATAAAATCCAAGCAACTAATTGCCTTGCGAAGGGGGCTCTATGTTGTGGGAAGAAACCTGGACCTTAATTTGCCTCATCCTTTTTTAATTGCAAACCATTTAAAAGGGCCGAGTTACGTGTCCTTAGAAACTGCTCTTGCGCATTGGGGGCTTATCCCTGAAAAAGTTTTTGAAGTAAGCTCGGTTACTACCCAAAAACCCAGTGTGTACGATACACCACTTGGGAGGTTTAGTTTTCAGCAGCTAAAAACGCCTTATTACGCTGTTGGAGTTACTAGCCTTGCCTTAAGCACCAAACAACATATAATGATGGCTTCCCCAGAAAAAGCCTTATGCGACAAGATTATCCTTACTGCGGGTATACAATTGCGGAGTGTTACTCAAACCAAAGCATTTTTACTGGAAGACTTGAGAATTTCCAAAGATTATTTAGATGCGCTAAACCATGAAGATATATTGGTGTGGAGCAAAATTTCCCCCAAAAAAAGCAGTATTACTATGTTGGCCAAAACTCTTGCATTACTATGATTAAAGACTGGATAGCCGAATACGGCCCTCAAAATGAGCTTGAGATTATAGCGGCCATGCGAGAAATAATGCAAGAAATTACATTGGCAGCCTTAACAAGAACCAATTTTTTTGAGAACGCGGCATTTTACGGAGGTACTGCTCTCCGTGTTTTTCATGGATTAGATCGCTACTCAGAGGATTTGGATTTTTCATTACTATCACCCAACCTAAATTTTAGTCTGCAGCCGTATTTTAACACCATTGAAAGCGAATTCTCCGCTCTAGGGCTAAGCGTAACCCTTCAAGAAAAGAGAAAGCAAAGCGCCATTGAATCCGCCTTCTTAAAATCTGAAACCCTCTGGCAAGAAATTGTTTTGCAGGATATCATTGCACAAATTGGCCTGCGATCTAATAAAACACTGAAAATAAAATTAGAAGTAGATCGCGATCCTCCACCGAGCTTCCGTACCGAATCACAACTATTGATACGTCCTTTCTCTTGCTTTGTAAACTGCTTTTCGCTTTCAAGCTTGTTTGCTGGAAAACTCCATGCTTTGCTTTTTAGAAAATGGAAAAACAGAGTGAAAGGAAGGGATTGGTATGATTTAGAATGGTATATCCGCAAAGGAGTTCCATTAGACATCACGCATTTTCGTTCTCGAGCATTAGCAAGTGGAGACTGGAAGGAAGAATCTATTTCGAGCCAACAAATTCAATCGCAATTGGCAGATAAAATTCAATCGGTTTCCTTTCCCAACATCAAAGAGGATGTTGCGCGGTTTATACCTAACCCGGAATCTCTCGGTATTTGGAGCGCTCCTTATTTTTTGGCTTTAACAGATAAAATGCGATTTAGCGAACCTAATACTTGAGGAAGTTTCAGCCCGAACAAGCTTCTAGAACCCAAGCGCTCCTTGTTAGCTGCGCACATCAAAAGCATCCCGCAAGGTGTTCCCAAGCCAAATAAAGGCCAATACAACCAGCATTATGGCAAAGCCCGGAATGAGCGGTATAAAAGCTGCAGAGGAGGTCAAATATGAAAAATGGCTTTGTATCATGCCTCCCCAAGAAGCCATAGGCACCTGTGCCCCGATGCCCAAAAAGCTTAATCCAGCTTCCAATAATATAGCAGTTGAAAAATTACCCGCGGCAATTACCACCAATGGTCCCACAGCGTTGGGTAACATTTCCTTTATAAAAATATGTTGAGTAGGAGCATTCAGCAACTCGGCTGCTTTTACAAAATCTAATTGGCGCAATTCCATAAACCTACCACGTGTAACCCGAGCAACCTCCACCCACATGGTTAATCCTACCGCAATAAAAACCTGGGCAAATCCCTTTCCCAAGGCCAAAGTAATGGCCATCACCATGAGTAGGGTTGGAATAGACCATACCACATTGACAAACCACATAATGCTTTGGTCTATCCACCCTCCAAAAAAACCTGCCATTCCTCCAAGGAAAATCCCAATTAGCAAAGCAATGCCCACCGAGATCACTCCCACAGAAAGACTCACGATGGTACCAGCCATTAATCGCGATAGGTTACAGCGACCCAACTTGTCTGTTCCCAACCAAAAAGTGCGAGTGTATACCTGTAATTCCTTGCCCTCTGTATTCAATCGGGAGACACGCTCTTCTGCTCCCCTACTGGTTTGCAGATAGTAAAAAACCTCCTGGCCTTGAACCCAAAAAGTGTCCACCGGAATTTCTTGCCTCACCGCATCACCACCAAAAAATAAGCGAGAAAAAAAACCTTGAGTCTGTGCCTCATCCAAGGAAATAAACTGAACGCTTGAACGGGGTTCTAAAATGGCCAGTTCTGGATGCTGAGTGTTGGCATCCTTAGCAGAATCGGGACGGATATTTGCACCCAAAACGGCTATCACCAGGGCCATTGCCAGGATAAAAAAGCCTGCCAAGCCTGTTTTATCTTTTCTAAGCTGATTTAGGAAGTTCCGAAACTGCACTGCGGGTTTGAGAAAAACTTTGGCGTAAGGATAAGAAAAGTATGGGCACGTAAAAAAGTGGAAGTAAAAGTGCCGACAACAGATGTTGCAACCAAGATTTAAGCCCCCTTGGTTTTATGAGGTACAGAGCTTCAAAAATTAGCAAAATGCCTAATGCCGTTATGTTTATTAAGCTTGGAGACACCAAGAGTAAAAAGGGAAGGAAAAATCGAATGGCAAATAGCAATTTCCCCAAGGCAAAATCTAGACCTTGTAGCTGGTAATTCTTGGTAGCCCATCGCAAGCGCTGCCTAAAAGCTTGTTTTAGATTTTTTGGAAAGGCTGTCCAAGCAAAAGAACTTCCCGGATAAAGAAAAATCTCTTTATCTAACGCTTTGGCATGTTGGAGGAGGAATATATCGTCCCCACTGCCTATATGCATATTTCCTTGATATGGCCCAGCTCCTTCAAATAGTAAACTCCGCTTTACCAAAAGATTTGCTGCATTGGCTAAAACACTGCGTTTAGAATTTCTGTGATGAAGGGTTAATACCTGTAGGTAAGTCCATTCCCAATTTAAAAGCAGCGCTAGCCACGACTTGCTGTTCTTGATGTCTAACTTAGGATCCGATGATTGAGACAGTGGAAAAATACACAGATCACTGTAGGAAATGCTTTTTAGAATGCGATTTAGATCTACTTGAGCATTCAATCGCAGGTCCGCGTCCATCAGCCATATGTATTCCTTGTTCGTTTGATTGGCACCTAATAGAATCGCCTTCTTTTTATGAGCCTCTTTTAGCGTGATGATCTTAAATTTCTCGGAATTTGGTAGGAACTGCTTTTGAACAATCTCGTCATCGGTTCCATTCAAAACCACGATGATTTCAGCTTCAGCTGGCGTATGGATAACCAGGTCATTTATAAGTGCTGGAAGCTTTTGAATATCTCCTATGTACGTTGGAATAACAAAAGCCACATCGCTTAACAAAATCCCTCCTTGTTGGGGTGCTTTTTTTACCGGCTTAAAAGCAAAGACGGATAGAATAAATACGATGTAAGAAATCACCAAAAGCGGTACAAGGAATTCCATTTAGTGCAACTTTCTAACTCCCCATTCCAAAGCGCAAAAAAGGGCACCAAATAAAGCGGGAAAAAATAGGTTTACGCACCACACCACGAAACTCGCTGCCACAATTCCTTCAGGATTTGCTCCCAGAGCTAGCAAAACCCCTACAGAAATTCCTTCCCGGGCTCCTAAGCTACCCAAAAACCCCAAGGGTATTAGTGTTGCTTTTCAAAAAAAAAATCCTCCACCTTGCCTAAACAAATAAAAATTCTCCCGATCCAAAGTACATGGCCGCCAGCAAAAACTGCAGAAAAAACACAAGGTATCGTCCACTGGAGTATCCTAAACAGCGCCATAGAAAAGGGCCACTTAAAACCATTTTTCTTGAAGACCTCAAATAATAGGCTAAAATGACAGCAATACTTAGCAGGATAACAAAGGCCACACCTGCTTCCCAGTGGGAAACATTTACATATGATGACCAAACCTCTGCACTTGAAAAGCAGAAAGCCAAGACTCCAAAAAAGAGGGTAACAAAAAACTGGGATCCATTGCTAATAGAAAAAGGTATAATCAAGGCCTTACTCTTACGTAAACCAACAGAAAAAGCAATACTCGCAGATAAGCCCATTTTATTGGGCAACAGAAATCGTAAATAAAGCCCTCGAAAAAATGCGTAGCTGAGGTTTAGCACACTGGAAGAGATTTTGGCCTCCGTAAGGCTTTCCTTTATTTTCAGATACTCCAGGCCTATATTAACTGGCGCCAAAAGCAAAAGACTTAACCACAACCACCAGGAAGCGTCAATTGCTAAAATCCATCCGTCCCAAAGTTTATCCCAGCCGATGTAGAAAATAGAAAGCAGCATCGGCAGTCCTAAAAACAGTACTTTTAGGCCTCTATTCCACCCGGCAGGATTGTATTTATGCAGCAAGCTTCGCAAGTTTCTGAGCAAGTTATTATGGGCATAGACCCCGGAACTACCATTATGGGTTATGGGGTGATTGCTACGCGTGGTTCAAAGATAAAATTACTGACCTACGGAGTAGTTAACCTGAGCAAATATGAGGGGCATGCACAAAAACTCAGAAGAATATTCGAAAGAATCAGTGATTTAATCGAGGGATACAAGCCAGACTTCATTGCCTTGGAAGCACCTTTTTATGGTAAAAATGTCCAGAGCATGCTGAAATTAGGCCGGGCGCAAGGAGTGGCCATGGCGGCTGGGCTCACCAGGGACATTCCAATATCGGAGTACGCGCCAAAAAAAATAAAGCAAGCTATAACCGGAAGTGGCAATGCATCTAAAGAGCAGGTGGCCGGAATGTTGCAGAAAATGTTTCAATTAAAGGAGCTTCCCGAACATTTGGATGCCACGGATGGATTAGCTGCAGCCGTTTGTCACCATCATGCCTTACACTCTGGTACCGCAGATCTGGATGGTTCTAAGGCAAGTTCCTGGAAAGCCTTTATTGGAAAAAACCCCAAACGGGTGAATTAATTGCTTCGGATACTCGATGCAATTTCCTCAAGCATTTCTTGAGATAAGGAAAGTTTTGGTCGGCTAAAATCAATGTCTGCCACCTCATTTAATGGAATTAAATGAACATGAGCATGGGGAACTTCCAAACCTATTACAGCAATTCCAATACGCTTACAGGGAATGGCCTTTTCAATTTTCCTGGCAGCTTTTTTTGCAAAGACCATAAGGTCTCCCAACAGCTTGTCATCTACATCAAAAATGTAATCCACCTCTTGTTTTGGAATAACTAAAGTGTGGCCCTTTGCAAGGGGAGAAATATCCAGGAAGGCTAAAAATCTATCATCCTCCATTATTTTATGAGAGGGAAGCTCACCGGAAATAATTTTAGAGAAGATGCTGGCCATAACGAATGGTTATTATCTGGAAATATCTAGAATTTCAAAAGGAATGGTTCCACCAGGAGTATTCACTTCTACCTTTTCACCAACGGCCTTACCTAAAAGCCCTTTACCAATTGGAGAATCAATAGAAATCTTGCCCTCTTTTAAGTTGGCTTCATTCTCTGCAACCAAGGTGTAGGCCAACTTCATATCGTTTTTAAGGTTCTTAATGGTAACCTTAGATAGGATAAATACTTTGGAATTATCTACCTGAGATTCATCGATAATTCTAGCGTTGGAAATGAGCTCCTTGAGTTTGGCAATCTTCAATTCCAGAAGGCCTTGAGCCTCCTTAGCTGCATCGTATTCCGCGTTCTCAGATAAATCTCCTTTATCTCGAGCCTCGGCAATTTGAGCAGATATTTTAGGTCTTTCAATGGCCTCCATCTGGTGGAGTTCATCTTGTAGCTTCTTCAGCCCTTCCTTCGTATAATATGTTACTTGAGACATAATTCCTCCTCACTTATTAGGGTGTATAAACGCAAAAGAACCCTGCAAGCAGGGCTCTTTTGAATCACAAAGATATAAATTCTAATCTAGCTTCTTAAAGCGACAAATTAAGTCCTATTGACTGAATTCCACCAAATGGATTGGTTGCCTTGTACCCGTAGTCAATAGAAATAAATCCACCGTCTTTGTTAATGGGTAACTTAACTGAGGCTCCAGCTGCAATACCTGTACCGGCATTAATACGATCCAGGTCACTGTTTTGCCCTTTGCGCTCTGTTAAATAAGACGCACGCAACTGGAAACGGCTCATAAATTCGTATTGAAGGCCAATTGCGAACTCATCGGTAGTAAAGGAGTTTGATGTGAAATTACCGTTGGCTGTAAGCATATGCTGCTCTGCCAGGTGAAAATCATAGGCTCCACCAATACTAATTAAAGCCGGAAGCTCAGCTCCTGAAGTACGCTCAAAGAAGGTACGCTGCTGACCCGCATCGTCTATTGCCTGAATAGCAAGACCATCTCCTGAGTAATCATAGGAAGGCCCTACGTTTTTAAGGGCAATCCCGATACGGATGTTGTCCTTAGGACCAGTTATGTAGCGGATACCCGCATCAAAAGCCATTCCCGAACCTCTAACGTTTGCTATAGATTCTGAGAAAAACCTAAAGGTAATTCCCCCATAGATACTGTTAGAGAAAGCTTTGGCATAAGACAAACCAATGTTAGTCATGTTAGGAGAGAAGACTCCATTGTCTTCTTCTGGTCTATCAACGGTTGTAATGTCTATGTCCCCAAAATTCATGGATACCACACTTACACCAATTACAGAAGACTCACCTACACGCTGACCAAAACCTAAGGCAGCTACTGCAATTCCTGAACCTTGCAGGTAATCCGTAGTAGAGAAAAGGATGTCAGTTTTTGGTGTTAATGCCAAACCTGCAACGTTGGTAAAGATAGCTTCCGACCCTAGGGAGGAAGCTATGTTACTGGATTGCAAACCAAGCGTCCGTGCCCATGGGTTCACAAGCAATTGGTCTGCACCTGCTGAACCTGCGCGGTCTGGATTTCCGGCAAAAGCTGTGCTTAAACCTACGGATAGAATAATTGTGCTTAAAAATATTCTCATGATCCTCTATCGTTCTTTTTATAGGTTTTGTAAATCTTGGTCTCTCATTACACCAAACCACTTAATCACATGTTCTCCAACTCCTGGCATGTTAATGTGGATAATGTAAGTTCCACTCACGATTGGAATGTTTGCAGAGTTTTTCAAGTCCCAATCTACCGTAGTACTCACGTCATCATCCTTTTCAATCTGTCTGATAAGCGTACCGTTAACCGTAAAGATTTTAATGGTTGCACGGGTAGGTAGGTTGGTTAATCTGATTCTATTGTCCAAACGGTTGGTTTCGAACCTCTAGCATTACCATAGTAAGGGTTAGGTACCGCT